>JAYUYX010000140.1:0-4834 GCA_043752205.1 Chitinophagaceae bacterium | reverse complement strand
AAAACTCCAGGCCTTTTTCAAATGTTGCTTTATCAATAATGGTAGTGGGATTAAAAATGGTAATGTCTGCATCGGCACCCACCTGTATCCTTCCTTTAAAACGCATCATCGGCGCAATGTTTTCCAAACGTTTTGCAGGAAGCAGCGTCATTTTTTCAATAGCCGTATTCAAATCAATCACTTTATCTTCTCTTACATATTTACCTAATACTCTTGAAAAAGTTCCGGCGGTTCTTGGGTGCGCCAATTTTGCATAATTCATTCCGTCGGATGCAATCATAACACCGGGGGCGGCAATACCTGTTTTTATCCATTCGGGTTTCATTACGTGTAAGATCACAACACCGCCAGCTTTGCGGTAGGTTTCAAAACTTTCTTTGGTAAGGCGTTCGCCGGTGGCAACCCATTGCAAGTCGCCATAACTAATGCCCAACCGTTGTTGCCAGCCATCATCAAACATGGCGCTTTGCAATGAAGTTGAGCCTGCCGTGTAAGGATACAATTCGGTGCTGATGTCAAAACCTTTTTTGCCTGCTGCATTTACCATGTCAAGCGACAGCGCAATGTTGCCTAAAGACATGCTGTTGATATGGACAATATGTAGCGGTGCACCTGTGAGCACGGCAACAGCCATTACTTCCTGTATAGAAATAATATCGGGCTGCCGCACATGCGAAAACACGAGGGCTTGCAACTCACCAGCCAGTTTATACACCTGGAACATTTCATTGGGATTTGTTTTGGGCAAATAGCCAATAGGTGCACCAATGCCAATACCGCCTTCCGCTAGTGATTCTTTGATGTTTACCAATGTTTGATTCAATGCATCGGGAGTTATAGTTTCTGTAGCGGCCCGTAAAATGGAGTTGGTCATTGCGCCAATGTTTGCTTCTCCCTTCAGCGTAATTTGCTGTAAACTATCTACAGCGTTTTGGTATTTACCTAATGCTTTAAACCTTTCAAAAGGCCAGTTTACACTGGCACCGTAATTAATGAGTGCTTTTCCTTTTCTTGATTCGTACCATTTCCCCAAATGCTCAATGCCCCATTCCAGTTCTAAAGCTGTGGTTACGCCATCATGCAATTGGTATTCCTGCTCTACATTGCTGCGGCCATGTATATGCATATCAATAAAACCGGGGGCAACAACCAAACCGCTTACATTAATTGTTTCTTTTCCCTTGAGGGGTTCAGATGAAATTTGTGCAATGCGGTTATTGATGATGCCTACATTTCGTATTGCATCTAATTTTGTTTCGGGATCAATTACACGGCCACCTACCAACACTACATCATATACTGTGTTAGGTTGTGCTAAAGTTGCCTGGCAAAAGCAAAAGATAATGGCCACCAAAGAAATTATTTTTATCATATTGTTTGTTTTTTATTTTTAAACCTCTTCATCACAAAATAGATAACACATACCGCCGCTATAAAAATAAGCGTTGATAAGATTTCCCATTTTTTCAAACTGGTAAGCAGCCAGGCAATGGTAGCAATACCGATCAACGGAAAGATCAGTCCACCCGGCGCCCGAAATGTTTTTTCCGAAGGTTCCTGTTTTTGCTTTCTTAATTTAATGGTAGCTAAAATAACAGCCAGGTAAATGAGCAGTATTGCTGCGCTGGCAAGCACTGCCAATTGTTTGAATCCTCCCGAAATAGAAAAAATAAAGATCAGTGCACCATAGGTTATTACCGCCAGGTGTGGCGTAGCAAACTTAGGATGTACCCTGCCGAGAAATTTGGGAAACATACCATCAATGGCGCCTGCAAATAATGACCGTGGGGTAGCCATCACATCGGCACTTACAGATCCAATACAAGATATGGCAGCGGTGATCAGCAATATGGTTGCACCTATGGGGCCAACAATTTTTTCCGCAACAGCTGCAAGTGGTGCATCTTTAAATCCCGCAATGGCGGGGCCCAATATACCCTGGGTTACCGTCTGCAATAAAATATATACGATCAGCACTATTGTTCCTCCCAGGAAAATACCCAGCGGAACTGTACGTTTGGGATCTTTGAATTCACCACCCACACAAAGGCAGGTTTCAAAGCCTGCAAAGGCAAAGAAAAGTACAAGGGCAGTATCGCCAAATGTTTTTAGTGATGGCATATGCTCCCAGTGCAGGTTGGCCGCTTTCACCTGGCTGAAGCCGAAGATAATTATACCAAGTAAAGGAAGCAATTTTATAATGGTGATCATCTTTACAAAACCAATACCTTGTTTTACGCCCCGAATATTTATTAATACCATAAAGCCGATCAATATAAAAAATAAAAAGCCACGTACCAGTGGACTTAAGAAAACAGGAAATATTACAGCCAGGGAATCCGCAATGATATTCATCAGCGCTGCGCTGCCTAAAACACCCCAGCCAAAAAAGAATAACCAGTTAATAATAAAGGCTGGAAAATTTCCGAATGCAGCTTCTACATAAGCATAAGAACCGCCGCTGGAGGTAACCCGGCTTCCGGCTTCGGCATAACAAAGCATAATAGCAGCAAGCATAATACCACAAAAAATATAACCGAATATACCAAAAGCACCCAATGCAATACCCACGATGGCTGGCAGAGCAAAAATGCCTGCACCGATAATGCCGTTAACAATGGAAAGTGCAAGTCCTGAAACACCTACAACCCGCTTTAACCCTTCGCCTGTTTTTTCATTTGCCATGTTTAGTTGGTTTTGGTTTGGATTTTTTGCCGGGAAGACGGGAAGACGGTAATACAATTCTACAAACGACTTACCTTCTTTCCGGCAGGTTCTCTTTATCTTTCTTCATTAGCTTTTATTTGCACAATCATTTACCATCAGTTGATTGTATAATCAAACGCAACACATCTGCTATTTTGCTATCATCTATCCAACGGGTAACCACAACCAGGTCATGTTCTTTATCAACAATAATATAATTGCCACCATAACCTGCTGCATAATATACTTTAGGCGAGATGCCTTTCCATCCCTGGTCAGTATTTAGCCACCAGAGGTAACCATAAGTTTTATTAGCTACAGAAGGTTGTTGTGCAGCATTGATCCATTTTTCAGATAATAGCTGTTGATCTTTCCATTTTCCATTTCTTAAAAACAATAAACCGAATCTTGCATGATCTAATGTATTAATAAAGATGCCGCCGCCCTGATGCCCGCCACCACTAACAGATTGCATCATTAAGCCATCCATATTTACAAACGAGTTTTCGTAACCAAACCACCGCCAGGTGGTAGATGCGCCAATGGGATCCATTATCTTTTCTTTGAACACAACAGGCAATGGTTTGCGCCAAACCTGTAATAGTGAATAAGCCAGCAGGTTTACACGTACATCATTGTATTCGTAATTCGTTCCCGGTTCAAATAGCTTACGGTTTTTCCAATCATCAATACCTCCTTCTTTTGGAGGCCTGTCGGCCCAATCATGCAAGCCAAACAAACTGCCACTCCAATCAGATGATTGCGTTAACAAATGATCCCAGGTAACTTTTGAATTATGTTCGCCCTCAAAAGATTCATCCCAAACATACTGGTTCACTTTATCAGTTATATTTTTAATTAATCCATTGTCAATGGCTAAACCTGCAACAGTACTCAAATAACTTTTGGTTACACTAAAGGTCATATCAACACGATTTACATCACCCCATTGCGCCACGATATAGCCATTTTTAATTACCAGCCCCGCAGGCCCTCCCCGTTGTTTCATAGGCCCTATAATTTTATAGCCGGGTTCTCTTGAATAGGATTTCATGTTTGCAATACGCAGATCCCGTTCAACTTTGTTTTCACTGTTTAAAGCTATTGTTACAGCACTGTCCAGCAATAATTTATTCATCTTCAGTTCTTGCGGTTTTTTTATTTGCCATACAGCATCGGGAAAATAAAGCTGCTGTGCATGAACCGTAATTGCATACAGGCTTACAAAAAGAATAAAGATTATTTTTTTCATTATTTAATTTTTTGGTACTGAAAGTAATTCTCTTCAAAAATTACATCATTTAATTTCAAACAGTACCAAATTATTTTTTCCATTTTCTTTTACAGAAAAATAAAAAGTGCTGCCGGGTTTGATGTATAAATACTTTCCTGTTTTAATTGTGGTTGATCTTTTACTCTTTGTGTCATAACAGGTCACTTCATCTCCTGCAACCAGTTCTGCTACCATTGGCCCACGCCCATTAATAAGCTGATTGTTGAATGATGTACCGCTTAAACGGTATGCAATTGCTTTTTCATTATCAAACAATACAGTAAATGGTAAGGGTTTAAGCGGTGTTCTTGGTTTATAGGAGGAAAGAATTTCTATATCGGTAACATGAAACGGTACCGTATCGCAATTACTCACCCGGTGTACCAGGGTATCATTAACAAAAGATCTGTAAGAAGCGTTCCCTTCCGTATTTTTATTTTTTGTCCATGCTTCGCCTTTTATTTGAACGCAAACCACTGTGCTGGTAAAATGAAGAAACAGCGATGGTGTGGAATGAATATGAAACAGACTGGTATCACCCGGCTGCATCCTTACATCCAGCAGGCGGATGAATTTATTCTCTAAAACCTTTTTATGACGTGGCTCTTTACTTACCTGTACCTGTGCTGTAACAACAGCAGTATGCAGATATAATATTGTAAGCAGCAATTTAGTTTTACGGTTCATTTTATTAAATTTTAGTTCTTTGCCAAGGTTCATGTTTTAATGAATTTGATTGAATTAGTTCTTAAAAGATCTAATCCTGTCTTGCATTTAATCCAAAAGTATTTTGTACGGCGTTGTACCAATCTTCATCAGTAGCTGCATTCCAGTCCACGTATTCTTCATCTGTCA
>JAYUYX010000139.1:0-11782 GCA_043752205.1 Chitinophagaceae bacterium | reverse complement strand
CTATCCGCAAACATGCCAGGGGCAGCGAAACCATTGATGTAATTTATGTGATCAATGATAAAGGCGAATTACTCGATCACATCAGGATACGTGATTTTATTCTGGCAGATCCCCTGGCAAAAGTAAACGAGTTAATGGATGGGCGTTTTATTTCATTACATGTTAATGATGACCAGGAAAGCGCCAGCGAAGTATTTAAAATGAACAACCGGGTTGCCTTACCGGTAATTGATGATAATAATATTTTACTGGGCATTGTTACCATTGATGATATTCTTTGGGTAGCTGAAGAAGAGTTTAGTGAAGACATTCAGAAGATTGGTGGAACCGAAGCCCTGGAACAACCTTACCTGGATATGCCTTTTTGGAAACTGATCGGCAAACGGGCTCCATGGCTGGTAATTTTATTTGCAGGCGAATTATTAACCGCAAGCGCCATGAGTTTTTTTGAGGATGAAATTCAAAAAGTATTGGTATTAAATATGCTTGTTCCGTTGATCATTTCAAGCGGTGGTAATACAGGAAGCCAGGCATCTACCTTAATTATTCAGGCAATGGCTAAAGCCGAAATTACTATAGCTGATTGGTACACTATTCTTAAAAGAGAATTAAAAAGCGGTTTGGTATTAGGCGGCATATTAGGCCTCGTGGGCTTTTTAAGAACATATATGTGGAGTTATGTGGAGCCTCATCTGTATGGCACACATACTTTTTTGTTGGCTATGGTAACCGGTGTTTCTGTTTTAGGTGTTGTTTTGTGGGGCACACTTGCAGGTTCCATGCTACCCATCTTTTTAAAAAGACTGAAGTTTGACCCTGCAACCTCTTCTGCGCCTTTTGTAGCAACATTGGTTGATGTTACGGGTATCATCATTTATTTTTCTGTTGCCTATCTTTTTTTGACCGGTGTTTTACTGTAATGTAGATGACTTTAGGCAATAAGGGCTAGAAAAATAATAGTTGGTAAGCCAATGATCTCAACCCAAAAAAGCCTTTTGTAATTTGTAATGAAAAGCTGAAGAAAGAAATCCCCAATTAAAACAAGGATTGAAAAAAAGAAGACATAAGAAACTCCTAATTCGCTCCTGGGATCTCCCGAATTATTATAGTAATAAATATAAACGCCAAGTACAAATAAAAAGAAGCAATTCCCAGGTGTAAGTCTATACTTCATCTTTTCACTTTAAATTTTGATACGCTTGAAACAACTTTGCATAAAAACTACTGCATTGCGGCCGAAACTCCAGATTTAGTACCATACTTAATCACTTTAACCTTTGCTTTTCCCTTTTTATAGGTAATCATAAATAAATTATCGAATTCATTGTTGGGAATATCACCATAGGGATAATCTTTAACACCAAGCTTGCGGATAATTTGAGGTATGGTATTGCTATGTGCAATTATTAAAATGGTCTTTCCAAAATCCCCGTGTTCCATAATGGCATTAATGAGTTTATCACATAGGGTATCAGCTTCATAATGCACAGTATCAATTTTTAGCTGTATCCTTAAACTGTCACCGGTATTTTGTGTACGGCGGTATTGGCTTACATAAATTTTTTGGAGGCCTTCATTTTGTAGAGTCCGCATCAGATCACCGGCTCTTTTATTACCTCCTTCAGTCAACAACGGGTTATTACCTGATTGTTTTTCAGCATGTCGTACAATGTAAATTTTTGTTACACCGGTTTCCTGCTGTGCAAATAATGCATTTTGAAAAGCAGTCAGTATGCAAAAAATCAGTAAATATTTCATACTAGCGGTTTTTAAAGGCTAATTTAAGTTATTAGTTTACAATTAGACTTTAAAACAACTAAATAGGATACAATTTTATTAAATTGCATGGATAATTTATAGCTGGAACCCAGGTTTACATACCAACCGATAACCCTGGCTTATTTTTTGAAGAACGGTTGGTCCATACCCTGATCAGAAAAAATAAAATCATTAAAAATATGTGCGGAATTGTAGGTTACACCGGGCCAAGAGAAGCTTATCCAATAGTAATAACAGGATTAAAAAGATTAGAATACCGGGGCTACGACAGTACCGGCGTTGCATTATTGAACGCTGGATTAAAAGTTTATAAAAAGAAAGGCCGTGTGGCTGAGCTGGAAGCAGCCATTGTAGGAAAAGACCTGCATGCACATACGGGTATTGGGCATACCAGATGGGCCACGCATGGTGAACCCAGTGACCGCAATGCTCACCCTCATACTTCTGCCAGCGGCAAATTAGCTATGATCCATAACGGCATCATTGAGAACTATGCCCAGTTAAAAAATGAACTCAGTAAAAAAGGTTACGTTTTCACCAGTGAAACAGATACTGAAGTGCTGTTGAATTTTATTGAAAACATTAAAGAGAATAATAAATGCGACCTTGAAGAAGCTGTAAGGATCGCATTGAAAAGAGTGACGGGTGCGTATGTTATTTTGTTGCTGGATGCTGAAAATCCTGATACCATCATTGCTGCAAGAAAAGGAAGCCCGTTGGTTATTGGTGTTGGAAAAGGAGAACACTTTTTAGGGTCCGATGCATCACCCATGCTTGAATACACAAAAGAAGTAGTTTATGTAAATGATTATGAACTGGCAATTGTAAAACCTGATGAACTCATTTTAAAAAACCTTGGAAACGAAAAGATAACCCCCTTTGTTACCAAGCTTGATATGGAACTGGCGGCAATTGAAAAAGGCGGTTACGATCATTTCATGCTGAAAGAAATATTTGAACAGCCCAGCACCATTCATGATTGTTTAAGAGGAAGGTTGGATGCCAGTACAGGAACTATTACCATGAGTGGTATCCAGAATAATATGGAGCACTTTAAAAATGCCAACCGCATCATTATCGTTGCCTGCGGTACAAGTTGGCATGCAGCACTGCTGGCAGAATATATCATTGAAGAGCTTTGCCGTATCCCTGTTGAGGTTGAATATGCATCTGAATTCAGGTATCGTAACCCGATCGTTAACAAAGGCGATATTATTATTGCCATATCGCAAAGCGGCGAAACTGCTGATACGCTGGTGGCTATTGAAAGAGCTAAAGAGAACGGCGCCATTATTTTTGGTATCGTAAATGTGGTCGGTTCTTCTATTGCCCGAATCAGTAATGGCGGCGCTTACACACATGCCGGCCCCGAAATAGGTGTTGCATCTACAAAAGCATTTACGGGGCAGTTGGCTGTATTAACGATGATGGCTTTAAAGATCGCAAAAGAAAAAGGCACCATCAGTGATGAGCGCTACAGTAATTTATTGTTCGAACTGGAAGCTGTTCCCGAAAAAGTGAGTAGTATTTTAAAAGGTGCAGATGCCATTAAAGCAATTGCAGAAAAATATAAAGGAGCATCTGATGCATTATTCTTAGGCAGGGGATACAACTTCCCTATTGCATTGGAAGGGGCATTAAAATTAAAAGAGATCTCTTATATACATGCGGAAGGTTATCCGGCTGCTGAAATGAAACATGGTCCTATTGCCCTGGTTGATGAAAATCTACCGGTTGTATTTATTGCCACCAAAGATTCATACCATGAAAAAATTGTAAGCAATATACAAGAGATAAAAGCCCGTAAGGGAAAAGTTATCGCTGTGATAACCGAAGGAGATGAAATTATTCCCGGTATGGCCGATGATGTGTTTTATGTACCTGTTGCAGATGAAATTATTGCTCCTATGCTTAGTACTATACCCATGCAGTTATTAAGTTACTATGTAGGTATTGCTAAAGGGGTTGATGTAGATAAACCCCGGAATTTGGCGAAGAGTGTGACAGTAGAATAAATAGTTTGGAGTTTGTAGTTATACCTTATATCTGGAAGCGCTTTACAAACCACAAACTACAAACCACAAACTTTAAACTGACTTCATGAACATCATCAAAAAACACCCGGTAAATGAGCTCGGCTACAACTTTGTAGATACTAAGTATATTCCAAAAGGTAGAAATGAGTACCACTTACGCAACCTCCACAATAAGAACGGTATTGCTTACCGTAAATTAACAGCTCATGATATTGAGGCCCTCATCCGCAACCGCAATACATCGGATGACTGGAATAAAATTTTTGTTTCAAAAGAATTTAATCCTGAACTGGTACGTAACTGTAAATTTCACGGGCTCATACGTATAGGTAAACTGGAAACTTTTTACCTGGAGTTTCACAACCTCCGTATGCCTGTAGGTTTATACAACAGTACTATTATTAGCTCGGATATTGGCAATAATGTTTGCATTGATAATGTTACTTATCTCAGTCATTATATTATCGGTAACGAAGTAATGATCGCTAATGTAAATGAACTGGCCACTACGGATTATGCAAAATTTGGTAATGGTATTTTAAAAGACGGCGAAGATGAAAAAACCAGGGTATGGATGGAATTATGCAATGAAGCAGGTGGAAGAAGTGTAATACCGTTTAACGGTATGCTGGCCGGTGATGCCTGGCTCTGGAGCAAATACAGGGAAGATGATGCCTTGCTGGAGAAGTTTAAAGAATTTACCGAAAAGCGCTATGATAAACAGCGGGGTTATTATGGTAAGATCGGTGACAGAACAGTGATCAAAAACTGCAGGATAATAAAAGATGTGTGGGTAGGTACCGATGCTTATTTTAAAGGTGCAAATAAATTAAAGAACCTTACAGTAAACAGTGATGAGAATCGTACTTCACAAATTGGTGAAGGTTGTGAACTCGTTAATGGTGTTGTTGGCTATGGCTGCAGAATATTTTATGGTGTAAAAGCAGTTCGTTTTGTGATGGCTTCGCATTCGCAGTTAAAATATGGCGCAAGGCTTATCAATTCATACTTAGGCAATAATTCTACCATTTCCTGTTGCGAAGTGTTGAACTCTTTGATCTTCCCGGCTCATGAACAGCACCATAACAATTCATTTTTATGTGCAGCTGTTGTAATGGGGCAAAGTAATATAGCAGCAGGGGCTACTATTGGCAGCAATCATAACAGCCGTTCAGCAGATGGTGAAATTGTTGCTGGTCGTGGGTTTTGGCCAGGCTTGTGTGTAAGTCTCAAACACAATTCAAAGTTTGCATCTTTCACCATTATAGCCAAAGGTGATTTTCCGGCTGAGCTCAATATCCCCATCCCATTTTGTTTGGTAAGCAATGATGTGTCGCATGATAAACTTGTAGTGATACCAGGTTATTGGTTCATGTACAACATGTATGCACTTGCCCGTAACGAATGGAAATATATTTCACGTGACAGGCGAACAGAAAAGATCCAGCGTATTGAATATGATTACCTGGCACCAGATACCGTTAATGAGCTTTTTGATTCCCTAACCCTTTTGAATAAATTAAAATTAGATGAAAACGGTACTGGAGAAATAACAGGCTGGGAAAATACTACACGTAAAACTGAATTGCAAAAAGTGCCACAGGCTAAACTGATATTTAAGGAACTCATTCAGTATTATGGTACGATTGAAATATTGAATCATATTAAAAGCAATAGGTTTACTGATTTTAATACAATGAAAAAAACATTGTCGGCGAAAGTACAACGAAGTGAATGGCTCAATATTGGGGGGCAATTGATACAGGATGCTGAGATTAAAAAATTAAAACGTAGTATAAAATCAGGTAAAGTAAACAGCTGGGTTGACCTACATGAATTTTACAAAGACCAGGGAATTGCTTATACAACTGACAGGTTAAATCATGCATATACTTCACTCCTGGAAATACTCAATATTACCCCTAAACAGTTTACTTCTGCCCTGCTTAAACAATTACTACAGCAGGCCCTTGATACAAAAGAATGGATGTGCAAAGGCATCTATGACTCACGTGCAAAGGATTACAGCAATCCTTTCCGAAAGATGATCTATGACACGAATCAAGAAATGAATAAAGTGATCGGTAGCCTGGAAGATAACAGTTTTATTCAGCAGCAGCTTGCTGACCTTGAAGCCTTAAAGAAGCAGGTGAGAGCTGTTATCAGGAAGTTAACGTAACATTTTAAAGTGTGTTGGCCCGTTTTGGTATCTATATTTATTACAGGTTTTATAAATACACTACCCTGTAATTTATTTAGTCAACCCAAAATATATACCATGATAAAGATCATCCCTTTAATGGCAGTGGTACTGCTGTCCACTTCCCTTGCAGCGCAAAATCAACCTTCAACACAAGCCGGTTGTTTTCCTTTTCCAAAAACCATTTCCGTTACCGGCAGCGCCGAAATGGAAGTGATACCTGATGAGATCTATGTACAGGTAGACCTGAGAGAATATAAAAAGAAGGGTGAAGAGAAAACTGAACTGGAAAAGATCAAGACTGAATTTTTGGCCAGTTGCAGGGCAGTTGGTATCCCTGAGAGCGATATTGCTATTGCTTCATATGATGGATACAATATGGCCAATATCTGGAGGAGAAAGAAAAAAGAGCCTGAATTGCTATCATCCATTTCTTACCAGGTAAAATTCAACAACACAAAATTAATCGACGACCTGGTAAACCGGCTGGATGATGAGGCTACGAAGAATTTCAGTATTGTAAGAACATCGCACAGCAAGATCGTAGAGTACCGGAAACAACTCAAGATCATGGCAGTAAAAGCAGCAAAGGAGAAAGCCATATATTTATCAGAAGCCACCAACGAACAACTGGGTGCTGCTATTACTATAACTGAACCTAACGAATCTGCAAGTTCGGATGTACTTTCAGGCCTATATAAATCCAATTCAAATGTTGCGGGGTTAGTGAATCAGGATAAATTCGATGCATATAGCATCAATGATTATGGCATTGACTACCGGAAAATAAAACTACGCTTTGAAGTAAAGGCGTTGTATGCTTTAAAGTAATAGCAGCAGTCAGGCCACTATGTAGAGTTTAAAAATTTAACAAACACGGGTATAATAGTTTCTAAAATCTTTGACCTGTGCATAGTGGCTAGACTGCTTAACCCTATATTTGCCTTTCAAATTTTGCGTGTGACAAAAATTCTTTTACTGGTACTTTTTTGTGGGCCGCTTTTTTCGGCCAAAAGCCAGACAATAGCCCAAATAAAAAAAATACTAGACACTACCAGTAACCCGGTGGGCTTTGTAAAATACGTTTTAAAAAAGAAATATTTTATTGATACGGTTACCGTGGTGAGCACTGCTCAATTCATGGGTAAAGCCGACAGCCTGGCCTATCATGGTAAGACAGGTAAAGTATATGGCCCTTTTAAAAAAGAAAATATACTGGTGAAGATATTAGTGAAAGCGCCCAATACCTTTTACCACATTAACCATATCCTGCTCGACACTTCTGTGTTTGATAAATCCTTTGCTGAGGCCCTGGCCGATACGATTCTTGCCAGGATAAAAGCCGGCACAACAACTTTTGCAGCGCAGGCCAGTATTTATAGTGCTGATATTGAATCATCCGCCAAAGGAGGCGACCTGGGCTGGTTTATTAAAGGGGTAATGCTGCCGCAAATGGATAAAGAAATAGTGAAGCATAAAAAAGGTGACCTGTTCAAAGTATGGTCAGGGTCTGGCTTACACATCGTAAAGATCGCAGACAACCCAAAAGAAGATACCGGTTATGCTTTGTTGTTGAGAGTTATTTTATAAATGATTGCAACGCCAGTTCATATCCCTTCAATCCCAACCCGCTGATAACGCCTTTGGCTTTACCGGAAACATGCGATAATTTCCTGAAGTCTTCCCTGCCAAAAATATTGGAGATATGTACTTCTATTACCGGCGTTGTAATGGCAGCAATGGCATCACCAATAGCAACCGAGGTATGGGTATAGCCGCCCGGGTTAATAATGATACCATCGTAGTTAAATCCTACCCGTTGAATTTCATTGATCAATTCACCTTCTACATTACTTTGAAAATAAGAAATTTCCTGGCTTGCATATTTTTGCTGAAGAGTCTTTAAATAATCATCGAAGGATTCGCCTCCATAAATATCCACTTCACGTTTTCCAAGCAGGTTTAAATTAGGCCCGTTAATGATTGCTATTTTCATAGCACTAATTTCACGAATTAATACGAATTACACGAATTAAAATTATTCGCCAATTCGTGTAATTGCTGTAATTCGTCTAATTCGTGTTTATAAGAGAAATGAACTCATCAAACAAATACCTGCTATCATGTGGGCCGGGTGTAGCTTCGGGATGATATTGAACAGAGAAAGCCTTTTTATCTTTTATACGGATACCTTCAATACTGTCGTCATTTAAATTAATGTGGGTAATTTCTATATTGCCATTTTCCCTTACAGCTTTTGGGTCTACACCAAAACCATGATTCTGTGTAGTGATCTCCGATTTACCGCTGATGATATTTTTTACAGGATGATTCAATCCCCGGTGGCCATGGTGCATTTTAAAAGTAGGGATATCATTTGCAAGTGCCAATAACTGGTGGCCTAAACATATACCGAATAAGGGTTTATCTGCTGCCAGTATCTTTTTTACGGTTTTAATGGCATAATCCATCGGGGCGGGGTCGCCGGGGCCATTGCTGATGAAATAGCCATGAGGCTTAAACTGTTCTGCTTCCTCAAAACTTGATTTTGCATTAAACACTTTTACATAAGCTCCCCTCTCTACCAGGCAATTCAATATATTTTTCTTGATACCAAAATCAAATACAGCAATGCGTAATCCGCTTTTTTCATCACCTACAAAATAAGATTCTTTGGTACTTACGGATGATGCAAGTTCCAGCCCATCCATTGATGGTACTTCTTTTAATTTTTTTGTGAGTAACTCAATATCTGTGATCTCAGAAGAGATAATGCAATTCATAGCTCCCTGTGTGCGTATATGTGCAACGAGTGACCTTGTATCAATCCCATCAATGGCAACAACACCCTGTGCTTCAAAATACTCCTGTAAAGATGCATCTGCCATAAACCGACTGTATTTATCTTCCAGGTTGCGCCCAATAACTGCTTTTACTTTTACGCTGTCACTCTCCACATCTGCAGCTTTTACGCCATAGTTACCAATATGCACATTGTTCATGATGAGCACCTGGCCATAATAACTGGGGTCGGTAAAAACTTCCTGATAACCGGTCATACCGGTGTTAAAGCATATTTCGCCGGTAGCAGTACCGGTCTTGCCAAAAGCTGTACCGTTGAAAATAGTTCCGTCGGCTAAAATTAAAATTGCGGGAAGTGTTTTTGAATCAGCCATGTATTATAAAGGTTTTGCAAAGAAACGTACAGAAATGGGTATTGAACAAATAAAATTTTTCACATTTTACTTTTTGTCTGAACTGGGATGAGGGTGGATTAAAAGGATTTATTTGATTACAAGTGCATTCATCAAATCCTTTTAATCATTCAATTCTCCCAAATCCCGGTGCAGACAATAAAAAAGCTCCGATAAAAATATCGGAGCTATATAAACTGTTAGTTTCAAACTATGCTTTGGTTTCTTCTGTTGTATCTGTTGCTTCTTCAGTTGCAGTTTCTGATGGCGCTTCTGTATCAGCAGCTTTTTTCTTGGCTCCACCTGCACGACGGGTTTTCTTAGCAGGCTCAGCTGCTTTTTCAACACCCTTACCGTAAATTTCGTTAAAGTCAACCAGTTCAATCATGGCTATTTCAGCATTATCACCGGTTCTTGCACCTAATTTGATGATACGGGTGTAACCACCCGGACGACCTGCAATTTTGGGAGCAACTACAGTAAATAATTCTTTAACTGCAGCTTTATCGTTCAGGTAGCTAAACACAATACGATGATTGTGCATGATAGCTTCTTTACTCGCTGTATTTTTTGTTTTCGTAATCAATGGCTCAATGTAAGTACGTAAAGCTTTTGCTTTAGCCAAAGTTGTTGTGATTTTTTTGTAGGTAATTAACTGGCAGCCTAAGTTCATTAGGAGGGCCCTTCTGTGAGAAGCCGTTCTGCTTAATTTATTACCTTTTTTTCCGTGACGCATGACATTTGGGTTTTAAATTTCGCTTACACCGTGTCAGGAATTGTAAGCTACTTATGTTATTAATTCGTGTAATTAGTGCAATTCGCCTAATTAGTGTTTATTATTCATCATCTAATTTCAGCTTGCTCAAATCCATTCCAAAGCTCAGGCCTCTTTCATGTAATACCTGCTCAATCTCACTTAAAGATTTCTGGCCAAAGTTCCTGAACTTCATCAGGTCTTCCTGCTCATACTGTACCAGTTCACTTAATGAATTGATCTTGGCAGCTTTTAAACAGTTAAAGGCACGTACAGAAAGATCGAGATCTTCCAATGGTGTTTTTAATACCTTACGTAACTGTAAAGTCTGTTCATCTACCAGGTCTTCTTTCTTATCTTCTTTTGTATCAAAAGTAATGTTCTCATCAGTGATGATCATCAGGTGCTGTATTAAAATACGGCTTGCCTGCTTCACAGCATCTTCGGGATGGATAGTGCCATCAGTGATCACTTCCATGATCAGTTTTTCAAAATCGGTACGCTGCTCAACACGGGTATTTTCAATAGCGTATTTTACATTCTTAATGGGAGTGTAAATAGCATCTACAGGAATATATCCAAAATGAGAATTCTTTTCTTTGTTCTCTTCTGCAGGAACATAACCACGTCCTTTACCAATTGTGATCTCGATATCCAGTTTTGCACTGCTATCCATAGTACAGATCAATAGCTCCGGGTTCATTACCTCAAAAGTAGGAGAAGCCTCACCGATCATACCGGCAGTAAATTCAGTTTTGTTCTTAAGAGAAAGCGTTACTTTCTCTACACTCACCTCATGCTCAACTTTCTTCTTTATACGAACCTGCTTCAGGTTCAAAATTATTTCTGTTACGTCTTCAGTAATTCCTTTTAAGGTTGCAAACTCGTGATCGGCACCGGCAATGTTGATACCAATAATAGCGTAACCCTCTAAAGAGTTCAATAACACCCTGCGCAGAGAATTACCGATTGTTACACCATAACCTGGTTCCAGTGGACGAAATTCGAAGATTGCTTCAAACTCAGTTGCTTTCTGAAGAACGATTTTATCGGGCTTAACAAAATTTAAAATGGCCATGTTAAATTTTTAGTTGTTTAATTTTAATGAAAATCAAAAGGCAAAATTCAAAAACGAAAATGTATGAGTTTTTGAATTTTGAATTTTTACTTAGAGTATAATTCCACGATCAGTTGCTCCTTAATATTTTCAGGAACACTTTCTCTTTCAGGATAAGTAATAAAAGTACCTTTCGAATCAGCTTCATTCCACTCTAACCAGTTAAACTTGGCATTCTTGCCACGTAAATTACCTGTGATAGATGTGTTAGCAGCACTTTTATTTTTTAAACCAATTACATCACCGGCAACACAACTGTAAGAAGGAATATTAAGTACCTCACCATTTACGGTAATGTGCTTGTGCGATACCAACTGGCGTGCAGCCTGGCGGCTTGGTGCAATACCCATACGAAATACGGTATTATCCAAACGGGCTTCTAATAATTTAATAAGGTTTTCACCGGTAACACCTTTGCGGCGTGCAGCTTCATCAAATGTTTTACGGAATTGTTTTTCGAGCAAACCATACGTATACTTTGCTTTTTGCTTTTCTCTTAATTGCAAAGCATATTCACCTAAGGTTTTACGCTTGCGGTTAGCACCATGCATACCCGGAGGGTTGCTGTTCTTGGTTAACCATTTTCCATTACCGGTAATGGGTTCTCCGAAGATCCTGGAGATTTTTGTTTTGGGGCCTGTGTAACGTGCCATAATTGTTATAGTGGTCTTTTAGTGACGATGCATCATTATAAAGACCTTT
>JAYUYX010000138.1:0-4889 GCA_043752205.1 Chitinophagaceae bacterium | reverse complement strand
CGGTTGCAAATCCATCTCCATGTACTGGTGAAGAAAATATTTCATTATCTACAAAAAGATAATCAATGCCATAAGTTGATCTAAGGCTTAACCAATTAAAGAGTTTAAGCTGTCCATATACATTTGACTGGATATGATTTGTTTCGCTGTTCTGGCGGTTTAAATCCAATCCAACAACAGGGTTATAAAACCCTACATTAACAGAGTTGTTCATTCGGCCTACTACATTAAGGTTTAGATTAATATTGTCGATATTATAACTGCCATCATTTCTATAGGGGGATACATTAGGTGATGTTACAAATTGAGTACGGCCTAAGCCTGCAGTACCAAATGCTTCTCCACTTAAAGAACCTGAAGATATATTGGCCAGGTTGCGTTCATTTGAATATGATATTTTGGCTCCTACTGTAAACCTTTTACTAAACTTATTCTCGATATTCATTAAAATATTCTTCCTTACAAAATCATTTGATCTTATAATACCTTCTTGTTTTGTGTAGCCAGCAGAAAAATAGTAAGATGTGGTTTCATTAGCACCGGAAATATTAAGGTTATGATCCTGGGCGAAGCCCTGGCGGTAAATATAATCAGCCCAGCGGGTATCAATAGGTTTTCCATCAGGCCCCATTGTAAGAGCAAATTTTGTATACGTGCTTGTGTTTGCCGGGTTTGTACTGTTTACATTTTGGTTATTAGCCGCCGCCATATTTTTATAATCGGTGTATTGCTGTGCATTTAAAACATCAGGAATTCCATAAGGACTTGTAAAACTAAAAGAAGCATTATAGTTAACCCTTGATTTGCCCATTTTCCCTCTTTTTGTGGTAATAAATACAACGCCGTTTGAGGCACGGCTACCGTAAATTGCAGCAGCAGCAGCGTCTTTGGCTATATCTATTGATTCAATATCATTTGGATTAATGCTTGCCAATGCATTACCAGCAGCACTTGTTCCGCTAAAATCACCTGTGGGTGATGGTATCCCATCAACAACTATTAATGGATAAGAACTAAGTGAGATTGAGTTGGTACCCCTGATACGGAAAACAGGTGGTGCATTTAAAACACCGCTTGGAATAGTGATTTGTACACCGGCAGCCCGGCCTGCAAGAGCCTGCTCAAAACTTTGTACTGGTTTATCGGCAATTACATTTCCTTTTATGGAAGCAACACTTCCTGTAGCTTCTCTTTTCTTCTGCGTACCATAACCTACCACAACTACTTCATCCAGTTTTGAATCTCTGATTCTTAAAGTAATGTTGATAACGGAATTATTACCGATGGATTTTGATTGTGCCTCAAAATTTACAATAGAAAAAATAAGGGTCTTTGTTGAAGCAGAAACGGAAATGCTGTAAGTACCCGCTTTATCTGTTTGGGTTCCTTGTTTACCGTCAGTGCTGGTAACAGAAACGCCTTCAAGGGGATTGCCGTTTTCTTCAGTAACCTTACCACTTACAGTACGGTTCTGGGCGGCGGCATGTAATACAAATACAAACACTGCCGATAATATTAAAATCAATTTTCTCATTTGCTTAAAAGTTTATAGCGACAAATATAAATCACATTCGGTGTAATTATCAAATACTTTGACACTTTTATTGGCCTATATGCTGCTTTTGACAGAGGATAATCACAATAAGAACTTGGCATTTATAAAAAAGAATATAAGTTATTTGATTATAACCGCTTTACAGCTTTTTTGTATGTGTGTTTTTTGGAGCAAAAATCAATAATAAAACAGGTAATAAAATCAGGTTGGTTAAGGTGGCTATTAACAGGGTTATGGAGGTTAACCAACCCAGTGCCTGGGTACCTCCAAAATGGCTGCCGCAGAAAATCACGAAGCCTGCGATCAGCACTAAGGCAGTATACACAATACTTAATCCCGTGTTCTTAATGGTGGCACTTACTGTTTCAATGATGTTATTATTGTAGAGCGGCAACTCCTGTTTATAATTTACCAGGAAGCGTATCGTGATATCAATTGCAATTCCTAATGCAACGCTGAAGATCAATACGGTTGATGGTTTTAAAGGAACACCAACCCAGCCCATGATACCCGCAGTAATTACCAGGGGGATAATATTGGGTATAAGAGAACATAATAAAATGCGGAAAGACCTGAACAGGTAAAGCATGCACAATGCAATTAAAATAAAAGCCCAGAAGATGCTGTCTTTTAAACCATTTACAATAAAACGGCTTCCTTCTAAAAAAGTTATGCTGGTGCCTGTAAGTTTAACATTGTACGATGCGGTATCAAAAAGCTCGTTTGCTTTTTGCTGAATACCTTGTAATAAAACCGGAAGTTTTTCTGTGCCCACGTCGGCCATTGTTACACTGATCCTTGTGCTTTGTCGTGATGTATCAATAAAACTCGTAAGCATTTTAGACAGGTTGTTATTGCTGCTACTGTCATTTTTATTTGGCCGCAGGTATTCGCCTACAAATGCACCATCAAAACTATTTGGCAGCAGGTAATTGGCAGAGTCACCGTCAAAAAAAGCTTGTTTAGCAAACTTTAATCCTTCTGCTACACTCAACGGCCTGCTCATTTCTTTTTGTGCTGTTATATAATTTGATAAGGAATCAACCTTTTCCAAAACCGCCAATGCCCTCATGCCCGCCAGGCCATTCCGTTTTTTTGTATCAACCACAATTTCAAGCGGCATAACACCTTTAAAATTTTGTTCAAAAAATTTAAGATCGGTATATATCTTATCTGTTTTAGGAAGATCATCTACAATAAATGAAACACTTTTTAATTTAAATATTCCCACAATAGCAAACAGCAGTATAGCTGCTGTGGTTACATACACAGCTGTTTTATGATGCAGCACCCAGCCTTCTATACGCATTAAAAAACCGAGGACCCATTTGTTGTTAAGATATTTAATTTGCGATGGTTTAGGGGCAGGTAAATAACTTAAGGCTGCAGGCAGTAAAATAAACGAGATCACAAAAATGATCATGATGCTTATGCCTGCTACCACTCCAAATTCCTGCAGGATCGCACTTTTAGTTAATGCAAAAACTGCAAAGCCGATGGCAGCAGTTAAATTACAAAACAAAGTTACTACACCCATCTTGCTTACCATCTCTACCAGTGATCGTTGTTTATCGCCGTGTTCTATATAAGCGCTATGGTATTTGTTTATAAAATAAATGCAGTTAGGTATGCCTATCACAACAACAAGGCATGGAATTAATGCGGTGAGTAAAGTGATCTGGTAGCCGCACATGTACAAAACACCCATACTCCATATTACCCCCAAAACCACTACCAGTAAGGAAAGTATGGTTGTGCTTATTGATCTGAAGAATAGTAACAATATCAATGTACTCAACAACAGCGAACCAAATAAAAAATATTTCATTTCCTGCTGAAGTTTGTCGGCAACAACGGTGCGTATCAACGGAAGCCCACTCAGGTGAACTTCTGTTTTTGTTGCAGCTTCAAATATTTTTACTGCAGAATCAATTTTATTGATCACCTGTGTACGGCCTTTTGAACTCAGTATCTCTTTATTAATCCTTACTGCTATCAAGTAGGTTTTAGTTTCATTGTTATAAAGCAGGCTACGGTAAAAAGGAAGGTTATGAAAATGAGCAGCAGCACTGTCTAATGCCTCCTGCGTTTGCAATGAATCGGGAAATATTGTTTGTGCAACAAGTTTTTCGGTAAGTGAATCTTTACGCAGATCGATAGCATAAGGAACGCTCAGTACATCTTCAACATATTTTACCTGCTTTATCTGTTGATGCAATGTTTTATAAGCATTAAAAAATGAGACCCTAAACAGGCTGTCGGTTTTAATTCCGGCAACCAGCAGGTTTCCATCATCGCCAAATTTTTGTTTAAAAGCCATGTACTCTTTGTACTTAGCATTATCGGTAGGAATGGCTTTAGAAAACTCGTAACTTAATTTAACCTTACTGGCATAAAAGCCCATTAATACAGTTATCAATAATAAAAGTATAAGTAAAGGACCTCTGAACTTAAGTACAAATCTTGCTAACCCGTGCCACATAGTTGAGTAATTAATAATGTAGTTGCAAAGAAAACCCATTTGAACTTAATTGCGTGGATTAACAACTTGAATGTTTATTATTTTTGAAAGATGACTTATAAAACCAGGGGAATTGTATTACGCAGTATTAAATATGGCGAAACCAGTCTTGTAGTTACCATATTTACCGAAATGTTCGGCGTACAAACCTATATGGTGAACGGGGTGCGTACTGCTAAACGATCTTCTGCCAAGGCTAATCATTTTCAACCAACTGCCATTTTAGATCTGGTTGTTTATCATAGCGAAAATAAACCCATGCAGCGCATCAAGGAATTTTCCTGGGGCGTTTTGTATACCAGGCTGTTAAGTGATGTGATCAAAAACAGCATAGCATCTTTTATGGCAGAGCTCATACACAAATGTTTAAAACAGCCCGAACCCAATACTGACCTTTTTAATTTTTGTGAAGAATCATTTATACAATTAGACCATGCAAACAAAAGGGTAGCTGCAAATTTTGCTTTATTCTTTACCCTGCACCTCACCCATTTTTTTGGATTCAGGATGACAGACAATTTCAGCAGCGACAATATTTTCCTCGATCTGCAGGAAGGCATTTTTATTGATCATCAGCCAACGCACCCGTATTTTATGGATGGAAAAGATGCTGAACTTACTGCACAGTTATTAAAAGTTATGCAGCCGTACGAGCTGGATGATTTTAAGCTTAACCAGGAAATAAGAAGACTATTATTATTAAGGTACCTGGAATATTACGCCCTGCATATCCCCGACCTTGGAAAGTTAAAAACGCTGATGGTGCTGCATGAAGTGTTATAAACTATGTACCTATAAAATTCTTTTAGCTGT
>JAYUYX010000137.1:0-11907 GCA_043752205.1 Chitinophagaceae bacterium | reverse complement strand
TGCTAAGTATTTTATTAATTCGGGTTTAAGTCTTTTAAATGCAGATTTAAAAAGCAGTTGATTATCAAACCCTGTTAAAATCATCGGGGTTGAAGTGGTTGTCGTTTGATTAATATACTCAAAAGTTGTCAAACACTCTTTGCAATTAGTCCATATGGGAAATATAGAAGTTTTTATGGCCGAGTCAATTGAAATTTTATTCTGTATAACTTCTTCCCAGGCATAATTCATACTAAAAATATCAGTTTCAAATGCAAGCACATTAAATCCTTTTACTTCGTGTAAATATTTTATTAATTCTGCTTTCACTAAAAATGTACTCCCATCTCCATGATCTTGTTCACCTAACATGACAATTTTACTGTCCCCGATTGCTTCTCCAAATTGTTGAAGTGCCTTGGGGGAAATTTTTGCGTTTGTTATATTTAATTGAACAGCGGTATTTAAAATTCTATTCTTTATGTCAGTTTGTGCATTTGAAGTAAGAGAAATTAGGAGTAAACTTAAATTGAAAAATTTGGGAAAACTGGATTTGCCTAAAGCCATTACTTTTTGAATTTATACTGGTATGAGTTTCAAAGCAGGGTTGCATACAACATTAGTATTTGCGCTATAATGCGCTACTAAAAATAAGAAACAATTTTTGTAATCCATTCTTTCATAACTGGTTGCTAAAAAAAACGCGGCTTCAGATCAGTAGCGCAAATACAACCAAGGTTAAAAAAACGCCCCGAAAAAACTCCGGGGCATTCCTAAGCAATGAGTCCTGACTAAAATTTTAAACCAACAGTAGCTATTATATTTCCTCTTGTTTGTTTTAATGTTGCGTAAGTATTTTCCCTGTCCTCCAGCCGGTAAGGGAAGCTCACATCTTTGCTAATAGCATGTACATAACTCAGGTCTACAAAAAAACCTTTGTTACGGTAACCCAGGCCACCACTCAATAACATGCGGCTGGCCTTATATGCAGCATCTTTATAAGGGTTGCCGTAATAAGCAAATCCCAGTCTTGCCATAATAATATTGAACTTCAGTTCTCCACCCACACGAAAATTAAAATTGCCTTTATACTCCTTTTTAACAACCCTGTTCAAAGCCTTGTAATAAGTTTTTTCATTATCGGTAACAGTTTCGTTATCGCTGCTGAACCTGCTGCCCTTGTGATGCACATATTCAATATCGGCACTAATAAAACCTTTCTGCCGGGTAACATCCTTAACTTCCCTGAACACATAAGATGCACTGACCATCGCTTTAAAAGGCGTGCTCTGTATATACTCTGCCTGCCCTGGCTCGTTATTGGTAAATGTTTGAGATGATACATTGAATACAGCAACAGGATTCTCAACCTGTGTTGATAATGTTGTGGTACGGGTATCTTTCAGAAACATCCAGGTAGGGGTATGTATGGCAAGTCCTAATCTTATATAATCCTGCGGCCGGTAAATGATACCGATCTTTGCATTAACGCCGGTTCCTTTTGTTGTAAAATCATCCGTGTATTCAAACTGCTTAAAATGGTTTGCCGTATTTGATGAAGTATCTGATTCCTTAAAAAAAGTATTGCTTGTATAATTAACCAATGGAATTCCAATGGTTGCACCAATGAACCATTTCTCTTTGCTGTTGTGTGCAAAGCCAACAGCAAGCTCTGATATGGCACCTTTTGTTTTTTTGATCATTTCCTGTTGCAGGGCCTGTCCTGCATCAAGAATATATTCTGGAGCTCCCTTTACCTGTGTAACTCCATTTATGGTTACCGTATCTACCAGGTAAGTATATAATGCGGGTGCAACTGTGTAAGGAAAAGGAGAATTTGAATTCAGTGCTTCATCAATGGTTAAACCGCTTTTTGCAAACGCTTCGGCAAACTGCTCACTGAATGAACTGAAATTATTCAACCCTTTATAACGTACCTCGTTATTGAAATTTGCTGTTTGTGTTATGGCAATACTTACAGCACTGCTGCTATTTGGTTTTTCTTCATTGGCAAAGCCAAATACCCAGCCGGTAGTGCCAAAGCCCATACTGGTCCTTTTATTCTTAGAATCCGAGCCTCGGAATGAGGCCTTATTATTATTTAAAAAGAAACCTGGTGTAATAACAAATTCATTTGTTTTATAAAAGCCAAGCCCGGCGGGATTTACAAAGGTTGCGTTAATGTCTCCACCAAGCGAGCCCATCACACCGCCAATGGCCATATTACGTGCCGTGCCGTTTTGCGGATAAAATGAATAGCGTATCGCATCTTCAGGAACCTGTGCGTAAATGATGCTGCTGGTAAATAAAAAAGACAGGAGTACATATTTTTTCATGCAATATTTTTTACTGTAGAATAATCTTTTAAAAAAATTATTTATAAAAGCATAGTTCTTCCCATTGTTCTTTGGGATTTCCCTTCCGCCAACTGGCGAAGTGGATAGGAGGGGACAATTTATCCGCCTCTACCTGGCCTGCTAACTGAACCTGAACTGCTACTGCCAGATGAAGAACTTCCACTGCTGCTGTTATTGCTACTGTTATTATTGTTACTGGATGGAGTATAGGTTCTTGAATTATTTGAAGATGATTCTGAATTACGTGATGGTAAGATTACCTGCCTGCTGCTACGGTTACTGTTATTATATTGTGTTGACGGGTTAGCCCAGGTTACTGTACCGCTGGTTTTACCCGATGCTACTCTTGTATTATAACCATTGTATGCATTGAGGTTTACCATGCGTGGCGTGGTATTTACCCTTGTTGAATAATTTACCTTGCCTGAATAAATAGCCCATGGATAATAATATGGGTTGTAATAATATCCATAATTAATGCAGTTGCATACCGCAAATTTGTACGGGCTGTTATCGTATTCATAATCATTCCTGAAATCTCTCCAGCGCCTGTCACGTATGCCCATCGTTATTTCATAATCATTGGCGGTATTGTATCTTACCTGCTCTCTTTTCTCTTCACGGTCACCATCATCTTTTTGTACACGGGCAGGAGAATAATACACATCGTCTGGTGTCTGGCCTGATTTGTAAGCCGTGCTGCAACTGCTGAAAGCAGCCACAGATAATACTATGAGTAAAATTTTTGAACGCATTGGTATTAGTTTTAAGTATTTAAAATTGAAGTTATTACTTTTGTACAGTTAAGAAGTTTATTGTTATACAGCATATGCTTTGTTAACAGACATTAAAGTTAAAACGTTCGTTGTTAAAACAGTGCTAAAAGAAAATGAGGTTTCGCACATGTGCAACCTGGTAAAATATAAAAATACATGAGTAAAGAACTTACATCAAGAGCAGAAGATTATTCTAAATGGTACAACGAGCTGGTAGTAAAAGGGGGATTGGCAGATCATTCAGCCGTAAAGGGTTGTATGGTGATTAAACCCTATGGCTTTGCACTATGGGAAAACATGCGTGACCAACTGGATAAAATGTTTAAGGAAACCGGTCATGTGAATGCATATTTTCCGTTGCTTATTCCTAAAAGTTTTTTAAGTAAAGAAGCTGCACACGTGGAGGGCTTTGCAAAAGAATGTGCAGTGGTAACGCATTACCGCCTGATGAATGATCCTAATGGAAAAGGTATTGTTGTTGATCCCGATGCAAAACTAGAAGAGGAACTGATCATTCGTCCTACATCTGAAACAATAATCTGGAACACATATAAAGACTGGATACAATCTTATCGTGATCTTCCTTTATTAATAAACCAGTGGGCCAACGTTGTGCGCTGGGAAATGCGTACCCGTTTATTTTTACGCACTGCCGAATTTCTTTGGCAGGAAGGGCATACGGCTCATGAAACAAAAGAAGAAGCTATTGAAGAAACAGAACGCATGCTCGATGTATATGCAGAGTTTGTAGAGACATTTATGGCGGTACCGGTGATCAAAGGTGTAAAAACTGCCAGCGAAAGATTTGCAGGTGCTGTGGATACTTATTGCATTGAAGCATTAATGCAGGATGGCAAAGCGTTGCAGGCGGGTACTTCGCATTTTCTGGGACAAAATTTTGCAAAAGCATTTGATGTACAATTCTTAAATAAAGAAAATAAGAAGGAATTTGTTTGGGCCACATCATGGGGTGTATCAACAAGATTGATAGGTGCATTGATCATGGCACATAGTGATGACCAGGGATTGATACTTCCTCCTAAGATCGCACCGTTCCAGGTAGTGATCATTCCTATTTATAAAGGTGAAGAAAGTAAGGCAGCCATCGATGCCAGGGCAATTGAGATCATGGCTTCTTTAAAAGCATTGGGAGTGCGTGTTAAATATGATAACAGTGATAACAGCCGCCCCGGCTGGAAGTTTGCACAATACGAATTGCAGGGTGTGCCACTAAGAATTGCTATGGGCCTGCGTGATATGGAAAACCAGGTAGTTGAAGTTGCCCGTAGGGATACCAAAGAAAAGAACAGCATGCCTATGGATGGGCTTGCACAAAATATTGTACAATTACTTAATGAAATTCAGCAGAACATGTACAATAAAGCACTGGCTTTCCGTACAGAAAATATAACCACAGCAGATAGCTGGGATGATTTTGTAAAGATACTGGACGAGAAAGCTGGTTTTATTTCAGCACATTGGGATGGCACTGCCGAAACAGAAGAACAGATAAAAGATAAGACCAAAGCTACCATCCGCTGTATTCCTATGAATAATAAACAGGAAGAGGGAAAATGTATCTTAACTGGTAAGCCAAGTACACAGCGTGTTTTATTTGCAAGAGCTTATTGAGGAATTGGGAATTAGGTTTGAAATTACAGACACAACACTCCAAACCAAAAACTCAAAACCAAAATGGTACATATCTTGAAATGGATATCTTTTTTGTGCAGTAATAATTTTGGAAAGTTATATTTACAAGAATATGGATAAGTTTCAATAATCAGCGGATATCAGCTTTATCAATTCCCTTTATCATTTTTAAAAAAAAAACTACTTATGGAATCAAATCAAAACCTTTTAAACTCAGAACTTCAAATTGATACCATTGCTCATGCACACCTTGCAGAAACGGCTAAATGGGGGTTTTTTCTCAGTATTGTTGGCTTTATATTGAGTGTGATCATTGCATTAGTGGGATTATTTGCAGGAACGTTTTTCAGCAGGGCAACCAGCTCTTTTGGTGATGGAGCTCTTATGGGGGCCGGATTTTTAACATTTATCTACCTGCTTATTGGTGCTTTGTATTTTTTTATGTCCTTGTTCTTATACCGTTTTGCAACGAAAATGAAAGCAGCTTTGTACAGCAACGACCAGGATAGTTTAAATAATTCTTTTTCGAATTTAAAAGGCCTGTACAAACTTATGGGCATCATAACTATTGTTTACCTGAGCTTTATAGCTTTGGCATTGTTGTTCGGGATCGGTAGTTCCTTAATGCGTTAACCTCCCAGGATTTAAATATTTTATAGCCACCTTTTGGGTGGCTATTTTTATTCCTTTGTTGCCAGGTAATTGTAATCTTCCAGCAGTTTTTCCAGGAACTGGTCAACATGCATATCTGAATTTATTTTCAAAACTTCTTTTATCTTCATCGAAACCCGGTTGCACATCTCATAATTATTTCTTTTACCGGCCTGTGTCAACACACCTTTAATGGTATTGATATCCCGGTCGCTCAGGCGCATCACTTCGGGAAACATCACTTTATAATCTGTTTTATTGATCTGCATAAACACGGTATCGGCTAGTGTAAGGTTCGACCTGGTATTTACCACCACAGTGCCTGCCACCATATCGCCAAGACGCTGGTTCTTATTTGATACAGCAATGATGATGACAACCGCAATACCACATAAGCCCGTAATAAAAGTATAGCCAATTACATTGTTATTAGAAAGAGCAATATACCCAAACAGGAAAGGCCATTCAAAGAATTTGGTTATCCAGCGCAATAGGAATTGCCCAAAAGTTGGTTCGCCCCCTTCCAGGCTGATGACCCGTATGGAGAGTATTTTTTTACCTATGGTTTGCCCGTTAAGCCAAAGCTCGGTAAGCAATGAATACAGCAACATCGGCACCGATATGATCAGTATATCCAGGCCCACATTCGCATCAAGGTTTATGAGCAGCTCATTATACAGGGCATATTTCATACTATACAGGTATAATAACAGTATACCGAAATCAATAAGATAGGCCAGCAGGCGTTTATGAAATTCAGCGATCTCAAACTCCAGGTCAATATTAAAAGCAGTACCAATTTGTATGATGGGCATGATAAATGCAAATTAATGATTGCAGGTAACAGATGCGGAAAAAGATGAATTTTTTTATTAGTTAAAAAATCGGCAATTTGTAGACTAAATTGTTTTTGTCATTCCGGGCTACGAGCAATCTTTCCTGGGAATAAATACGACAAATCTATCATAGCCTATAATCTTTTAGTAATGAGGGAAGCGATGTTTATTAAGAAGAATGCTGATAAGTGGAATAAATACCAGCATTCGCCTACCGATAATCCTGATGAAACAGCAGAACGGTTTATTGGTTTAATAGACGACCTGAGCTATGCCAAAACATTTTATCCTAGAAGTAAAGTTACCCGTTGGGTAAACAGTATTGCTGCCGGCATTTATCAAAGTATCTATAAAAATAAAAAGGAAAAGTACAGCCGCATATTCCAGTTTTGGAAATTTGAATTGCCCTTACTATTCAAAAGGTATCAGCGCATTTTTTTATTTACCACAGTTCTGTTTGTTCTGTTCGTTGCCATTGGTGTTTTCTCATCTATGAAAAACCCTGAATTTGTAAGAGGAATTATGGGTGATCAATATGTTGACATGACAGAAGAGAATATAGACAAGGGAGATCCCTTTGGTGTATATAAAGACGGCAATCCTTTTTCGATGTTTGTTAGTATTGGCTATAACAATATTAGTGTAGCTTTTAAAGCTTTTGTAGGAGGATTTACGCTTGGGCTGTTTACCTTATTGATCATGTGGGGCAATGGAATAATGCTGGGTGCATTTCAATACATGTTCTTTGCAAAAGGGTTAGGAATAAAATCGGTGATGGTTATCTGGATACATGGTACCCTGGAAATATCGGCTATTGTGATAGCTGCTACTGCAGGCTTTATCCTGGCAAGCGGTATTTTATTTCCCGGCACTTATTCCCGTATGGTTTCCTTTAAACGAACTGCAAAGGATGCCGCCAAGGTTTTAATAAGCCTGGTGCCCATATTTATTGTGGCCGCATTTTTTGAAAGTTATGTTACACATTTAATGAGTCAAACCTACGACAAAGCCAATAATACCGGTTTGCCTGTGTGGGCAAGTGTGCTTATCTTATCTGTATCATCAACTTTTATAATCTGGTATTTTATTATCCTCCCAATCCGTTTACATAAGAAAGGTTATTATATTCAACCTGATGGTATCATCAACCGGTTGAAACACGACAATGCGTAAAATTATTTACATATCGGTTTTGCTGTTATCTTTTTTATCTGCTGCACAGGCTCAGAAAAAATTTGTGTACGAGGATACTGCATTATTGCAAAAAGAAGAAATAGAAGCACCTGTGGAAGAAATAAAACTCGATGACAATACAATCGTTCAGTCACCTGTACAAACTTACGAGGAAGAAAAAGTAGATACAGTTTTATATCCTAATAATTTACAGGTATCCTATGATTCCATCAGAAACTGGAAAAACTTAAAGGCTTATGCATACAACAGGTATTTAGACAGCCTGTTAAAAAGGCAAAAAAAGGAAGAAGTCAAACAGGAAACATCTCCTTCATCCGGCCCTGGTTTTTTTGACAGTATTCTGGGTTCAGGATTGGTAAGTGTATTGTTGTGGACACTCGCCATTTTTTTTATTCTATTTATCATTTACCGCTTGTTCTTAGCTGATGGCGTATTTAGGCGAAGTGCTAAAACAATAAAAAACCAGGAAGATGATGCAGTAGAAGTGGAAGTTACCAACGAAAGTGATTTTGATGCATTGATAAGAACAGCCTTGCAACATGGCAACTACAGGCAGGCGGTGCGGTACCAGTATTTACGTACACTGCATATGCTTGCTGATAAAAATTTTATTGAACTGGCGCCTGATAAAACAAACTATCAATATGTAAGTGAAATTAAGAATCGTGATAAGCAGATGGCTTTCGCCGGTATCACGTTGAATTATGAATATGTATGGTACGGGGAGTGTAACATAGATAAAAATATTTACCATAAAATTGAAACCGGCTTTACAAGCCTTAATCAAAAATTATAACACATTTATTGAAGCATTCATTCAAACATATTTTTTTAAGCCTTACCATCGGCCTTGTATTGAGCGGGTGCTTTGGTGGAGGTGGTGCTAAACGAATACCTTCGCTGGTGGAAACATATTCCAAAAATGATACAAAACCTTTTGGTGCTAATATTGCCTACCGCCAGGTTAAATCTATGTTTGATGCAAACGTGGTAAGGGATAAAAAACAGAATTTTATAAAGACCTGGCAGAACATCAGTGATACAGGTGCGTTGTATATCTGTATGGCTCCCCGTTTATTTGTAAATGAGGAAGAGGTTGATGCCATGCTGGAATTTGTGGAGGCCGGCAACAGTTTATTTATTAGTGCAGGTTTTATTGATGAATTATTACTGGGCAAGATCAATTGCAAACAGGCGTACAACAACCCCGAATTGGAAAAATTTATGGGCGAAATGAAAAGTACTGCTGTTTCTGCTGTTGCCGAGCCGGGTAAAAAATTTGATTACTATTACTATCCTTTTCAAAATTATTTCAGCAAAATAGATACTACAGATACCCGGGTGTTAGGTTATAACGAAAGCAACCACCCCAATGCTATTGTTCATTTTTATGGCAGTGGTAAACTGTATCTGCATTGTGAACCACGTGCTTTCAGTAATTATTTTCTGCTCACAAAGAACAATTACAACTATTTAAAAAGCGCAGTGGCTTTTATTCAGCCACAACCCCAGCATGTGTATTGGGATGACTATTATCACAAACAACGCAACCGTAAAAATTCGGATAAAAGTTTTTCCAGTTTCAGTGAGATCATGAAACATCCTCCATTAGTATTTGCCTTCTGGCTTTCGCTGGTATTATTGCTACTCTATGTGCTTTTCAGCGGAAAGCGTAAGCAACGTATTGTGGAGGAGGTTAAACCTAACGAAAATACCACTGTAACATTTACTGAAACCATCGGTAGGTTATACCTGCAGAAAAAGGATAATAAAAATATTGCCGAAAAGATGATTACTTATTTTAATGAGTACATTCGTAATACTTATTTTTTAAACACTAATCACATAAATGATGATTTTATTGTGGTGCTAAGCCGTAAAAGCGGTGTTGAAAAAGACAGGGTAGATACGCTCTATCGCACTATTGCTGCCACGCAAAATAGTGCAGTAGTGAATGACTACCAGCTACTTTCTTTGCATGAGCAGATACAGAATTTTAATAAAAATAAAGGCAAACAAATCTAAAACCAGCCCCGACCGGATTCTTCGAGGCAAAAAAAGAAACTGATGGAAGAAAATTTATTTGAACAACGGGTTGACCTGAGCGGACTGAACCGTTCTGTGTATGATATTAAAAATGAGATCGGCACAGTAATCATCGGGCAGTATAAAATGGTTGATCTGTTACTGATAGGGCTTTTGTGCGATGGGCACATTTTAATTGAAGGTGTTCCAGGTGTAGCAAAAACATTAACAGCAAAGTTGATGGCAAAGATCATTGATGCCGATTTTTCCCGCCTGCAGTTTACTCCCGATTTGATGCCCAGCGATGTAACCGGTACTTCTGTTTTTAATCCAAGAGAAGGGGAATTTAAGTTTAAATCCGGGCCCATCTTCAGCAATATTGTTTTAATAGATGAGATCAACCGGGCACCGGCCAAAACACAGGCCGCTTTGTTTGAAGTAATGGAAGAAAGACAGGTCACCATTGATGGTATCACACATCATATGGGATTTCCCTTCTTAGTACTGGCAACACAAAATCCCATTGAGCAGGAGGGTACGTACCGCCTGCCCGAGGCACAGCTTGACCGTTTTCTTTTTAAAATAGAAGTTAATTATCCAACCCTTAATGAAGAGGTAAGTATTTTAACCCGGCAACAAGGCAAAACACAAAACCAGATGATGGAAGGGGTAAAAAAAGTATTGTCAGCACAGGATATACAACATTACCGCAACCTGGTACAGTCCATTATCATAGAGCCAAAGCTGGTGGAATTTATTGCACGTATTGTACATGAAACAAGAAACAATCCTGCCTTATACCTAGGTGCATCACCCAGGGCATCACTGGCTATACTGCGTTCTGCAAAAGCAAATGCAGCTATTAAGGGTAGAGATTTTGTAACACCCGAAGATATCATTGAAATGGCACCCCATGTATTGCGCCACCGAATTATTTTAACGCCCGAAAAAGAAATGGAAGGCATAACGGCTGATGACCTTATTGAATCTATTTTAAAAATTATTGAAGTGCCCAGGTAAACACTGATGGAGACCCTGAATAAATATATTGGTGCTTTGTATCTCTCTGCAAGGTTTTATCTTGGTGCAGGCGTATGCATTGTGGTATTCATTACATCTTTTCTGCTGCCCGTGCTATATCCCATTGCAAAGATTATTTTCTTCATTTTTATTGTATTGGCCATTATTGATTACCTGTTCCTTTTTGTTATCAGTAAATCGCCGTCAGCAAAAAGATCTACAGCCGACCGCTTCAGCAATGGCGATGAAAATAAAGTGGAGCTTCAGGTAAAGAACAATATGCGTTTTACAGTGGATATGGAGATCATAGATGAACTGCCTGTACAATTTCAAAAACGAGACTGGAAACTTACACACCGTTTTAAAGCTTCTGAACAGAAATTTATATTTTATAAACTTCGCCCGGTTACCAGGGGCGAATATCATTTTGGCCGCATCATTATTTATGTATGTTCCTTATTGGGTTTACTTAAGCACCGCCATAATATTGAAGCCGAAGAAGTTGTGCCTGTCTATCCTTCCTTCCTGCAGATGCGTAAATATGAATTGCTTTCTCAAACCACCATACAAACTGAACAGGGTAACAAGCGGATGCGAAAAATTGGCCACAGCATGGAGTTTGAGCAGATAAAAGAATATGTACGTGGTGATGATATCCGCAGCGTGAACTGGAAAGCTACAGCAAGGAAGGGATTGCTGATGATGAATAATTATACAGATGAAAGATCGCAGCAGGTGTATTGCATTGTTGATAAGGGCCGATTAATGAAAATGCCATTTGGCGGTCTTACTTTACTGGACTATGCCATTAACAGCACATTGGTGCTGGCCAATGTTTGTTTGCAAAAGCAGGATAAGATTGGCCTGATGACCTTTGCAAATAAAATGGGTTCATTGCTGGCTGCTGACCGTAAACCCATCCAGCGGGAAAATATTTTACAACTTTTATACAACCAGGAGACTGCTTTTTTAGAAAGTGATTTTGAAATGCTGTACATGCAGATACGTAACCGTATAAAACATCGCAGCCTCATCGTGCTGTACACAAACTTTGAATCCTTATCTGGTCTTAACCGCCAGCTAAATTATCTCCGTTCCATTGCTAAGCATCATTTACTAATGGTGGTATTTTTTGAGAATACGGAATTGAATAAACTCTCTCACCTGGATGCCCGTAATCTTGATGAAGTATATATAAAGACCATTGCCGAAAAATTTGAGTTTGAAAAAAGGCTTATTGTAAAGGAATTAAAGAAGCATGGCATCCTTTCTATACTTACTCCGCCGGAAAAATTGACTATTAATGCGGTTAATAAATATTTAGAGCTGAAGGCAAGACAGGCGATATAACTTATTACACTTTTTAGAATGCCATGGTTCGTGTCTCACGAACCATTTTTACTTCAAATAGTTTCG
>JAYUYX010000136.1:0-4900 GCA_043752205.1 Chitinophagaceae bacterium | reverse complement strand
TGATTCTTTTTAAAAATTTATTTTGTTTTGGGTCAGCTTTAAGTGTGTTTTTGAATTCGGAACTGTAGATAAGCGGGGCATAAATATTTAATACATTTTTAAACAACGATAATTGTAAGCCACCTATATATAAAAATCTACTGGTTAATGTATTCTTTTCCCACGCTTCTGCATACGTTCCTATATCCAGGAAAAGAAGCAGCGGCAATTTAAACGGAAACAAATTTTTTGGTAACGTAGTGTTTAGATTAACAGCTGCAACCCAATCATCGGACTGACCAGTTAAAAATGAATACTGGTCCATCCTTAGTTTAAACCCACCTCCATTTTGAATCATTATTTGTTGTGCGGGAAGCCCATTGTTGGCTATGGGTAAATCAGGATTAGAAGCAGAAGCTGATCGGCCAATAAAATAATTAGAATATGCATAATCATCTTCGCCAGTGCCCCCTAATAATTTAGGTTGGTACAGATAAGTACTTGCTTTTTTGTTGCCAATGTATCCAAACTTTGCTGCAAAAATCCTTGCATGTACACCTCCGCCTTTTTCATAATTGAAAAAATACTCACCGGTAATATTAAGCCTGTAAAATCCTTCCCCCTGCTGTAATTGAATTTGATAATTATATGGGTATAGGGCTCTGTAATTTGCCATTGAATAAGTAAGTTGATTAAGATATCGATTTGTATTTATAAAGGCTGTAGGGTGTACAGCAACACTATCACTTCCTGCGATATATTTAAAACCTGTAAATCTTTTTTCACCAATTATATAAGTCCGTAAATCAACAAAACTCACATTATTGCTTCTTGATTTGTGTTTAAAATAATATCTAAGGGAGGGAACAATCTTATAAAAATTTTCAAAAAGGTTCTTGCCGGTAGTATCTAAAGACTGCCGTGTTGAGAACTTTGCACCTGCAAGGGCCAATACAAATTTTTGCCCGTTGTTTGCGGGATACATGCTGTAACTTAGCCTGCCGATGCCATTTAGTTGTTTGCTTTTTGTGGCATACAAAGGGGCTATTGCAAACTGAAATTTATTGAGTGGCAGCGTATAGTTATGTAACAATACACCCAGCATCAGCTTGTCATAAAAATTATAACCAACAGCCGGTGCCGCAAAAATGTAATTGTGCTTGCCTGTTTCTTTCAGGCTGAAAAAAGATGTAAAGCGTATATCTTTTTTGATTGTTGATCTTTTCAGCTCTCTTTTTTTATTCAGCAAAGCAAACTGGGCTTCTAAATTTTTCCCGCTTACTTCTTCCATCACTTTTTTAAAATCTTCGGGGTATGGATGTTTAAACTGCCAGCGTTGATAATAGGTTTGCATGCCTTTATCAAAAACTTCTTTGCCCAGTTCATTTTCAAGCAATTTCATCCATTCACCTGTTTTAACATAGGCGATCATATTGTAGTTGAGGATATTGAATTTTTCACTTTCAGTTTCTATGGGCTGATCTTTTTTAATACCAGTAATAGTTTGCAGCAAAGTTTGCTGAATATCATCCGGCATCCGTTTTTTAATGAACGATGATCCTGTTTGCACAATATCCATATTAGTATTGCCATACTGCTGCAATGAATAACGGTTGTCATAATAGGTGTTCATACCTTCATCCATCCAGGGATGCTTACGCTCATGGGTTGCTAAAATGGCCTGAAACCAATTATGTCCAACTTCATGATTGATTACAAAGTCAAGCATTTTTTCAGTGCCACCCGATTCAAGTAAAGTTATTGTTGGATATTCCATACCGCCGCCGTTGCCGCCATCAACAACACTTACTATATTGTAAGGATATTCACCAAGCCAGTTGCTTTTGGTAAGTACGGCTCTTTTGATCATGGTAATACTGTTGCGCCATACATCAAAATTTTCGGTGTAATAAAAAGCGTTCACAGTAATTATTTTACCAGAAGGTAAAAGAAGAGTATCTGTTTTTAATGAATAGGTTTTATCGGCAAACCAGGCAAAATCTACAACATTATCCTGCTTATAATTTATGGTTTTAGTTTTTGCAGATGAAGCAATTTTATTTTCTTCGGCCCATAGCTTTTGTAAGGCTTTAGTTTTTGGTTTTTGATTTCTGCTAAAAGGCTTCTTGTTTTTCAACCATTCTTTTTCACTTTCGTTTTGCAGATCGCCTGTTGCAGCAACAACATAGTTCTCAGGTAAAGTGATTTGTACTTCGTAGTTACCAAACTCCGCATAAAATTCTCCCTGATCTAAATAGGGCATAGGGTGCCAGCCTTTGTGGTCATATACTGCAGGCTTGGGATACCACTGCGTAATCCAGTAAGCCTGGTCTACATGTCCTCCACGTGAAAATGCATAAGGTAGTTTTACATGAAAGGGCGTTTCGATGTTTGACTTGCTTTTTGGGGCAATAGGCTTTGGTAAAATAAGCTTGATGATATCCTGGTGTTGCGGATGATCTTGAGTTTTGGCCACATTACCGTTTACTTTAAAATCAAGTCGGTTCATATATCCCCGTTTATCAGCATTGCTGAAATAAAATTCGGTGCTGCCATTTTCCAAAGCCTGGTCAGTAAAAGCAGTCTTGTCGTTTTTAAAGGCATTTGGCCAGCAATGTATCCAGATAAAATACAAGGTATCGGGAGAATTATTATAATATTCCATCTTAACAAATCCATCCAGGGTATTATCAGCATCATTAAGTGTTACATCTATCTTATAATTTACCTGTTGTTGCCAGTAGGAGGACAGCTCACGGAGTTCTGTGGATTGACTGCTGGCAGTTGGCAGTTGGCAGTAAAGTAAAATTAATAAGAAGAGTTTTTTCAAGGCAGATTTGTTTTATCAAAAATAACAAAATCAGTAATCAAAGCAATCAGCGTTACTTGCCTTTGCCTGATAAAATAATTTTTATAGTATGCAACATTATTTTAAAATCTAAGGCTAGTGATACGTTTTCAATATACACCAGGTCATAAGGCATGCGTATGATCATTTCTTTAACCGATTCTGCGTAGCCAAATTTAACCATTCCCCAACTGCTCAGCCCGGGTTTTACTTTAAGCAGGAAATTATATTCGGGGTGTTGTTGAACAATCTGGTCAATATAAAATTTACGCTCGGGCCTTGGCCCCACTAAACTCATTTCGCCTTTAATAATATTCCATAATTGTGGTAATTCATCAAGCCTCCATTTACGCATTACTTTACCCCAGCTGGTTATACGGGGATCGTTATCGCTGCTCAGCTCGGGTCCGTTCTTCTCTGCATCAGGCACCATGCTTCTAAACTTGATCATCATGAATGGACGGCCTTTATATCCGATACGTTCCTGCAGGTAAAAAAGATTTCCCTTGGAAGATAGTTTTACCCTGAGGGCAGTGTAAATAAACAGCGGAAGAAGTATGATAATACTTAAGATGCTGGCACCAATATCCAATAGCCTTTTTATATGTTGTTGCCATTGCGGCATCAAACCAGACTGCATTTCAATAAGGGGAATGCCCAATACATTAGTAGTTTTTACCGAACCACTGATAATGTCTACTGTATCTGCAGTAAGTTTTATGTTTGCCTCTGTATCACTTAACTGCTGTAAGATCTTTTCCAACTGATCCCTCTCCTTTTTTTCTACTGCTATAATTACTTCTTCAATGTTGTTTTCCTGTATTATAGAAGCAACGTTATCGGCTTTGCCTAAATGCTTTACACCGCCAGGCAAGGAAGGATTTATCTTACCATTGGTATTGGCAAAACCTGCAATGCGGTAACCCGTTCTTTCTTTATTGTTGATGATAGCATTATACAGGTTGGCAGCATTGGCGCTGGAGCCAATAATAAGCGTATTAAAAAAGACTGAACCTTTATTTAGCTGAGCTTTTGCCCTGTTTAAAAATAACAGGCGTATGAAAAAGGTGATGATAGTTTGTATCCACCAAAGTGAAATAAATTCTTTATAATAAATATTGTAATCGCCGGTAACATCGTACAGTAAAAATAAGAACAGTATAAAAATGCTGGCAAAAAAAGTATAGATAAAAGTGTTGAAGAATTCGATAAGCCTGGATTTATGGTAAATTGCATTATAACTGCCCACCAGGTAATAAACTATTAACCATAGCACAGGAAAAACCACCAGGCCCACATAAAACCTCGGCCCAATTATAAAAGGTTCGTGTATGATGGATTTTCTTACAAAATAAAAACTGATCCAGCAAAGAATAGCAGCAATGCAATCTCCTAAAGCATACCACCGGATATGTATTCTGGGCTGGTTCAATGAAGCATTGGTCTGGTTAGAAATATTTTTCACTTTTAATGCTGTGTGGCGTTCCCAATCTTTTCTAAGATCAGGTGAGCCACTTCCATGGCACGAAAACCATCTACTACGCTTACCGGGGGCTCAGTATTATTTACGATCGCATTCCTGAACTCTTCCAGTTCCATCTTTATGGCGTTGTATTCCTTCACGGGTGGATTTGCAATAGCGATCGTTTTTTTACCATTGTTGGTTTCAATATCAAAAGTAAAAACATTACTTTCTCCGGGTGTATTTAAATGAATGATCTCGCATTTTTTTTCTAAGAAGTCTATACCTATGTAGGCATCTTTCTGAAAAAGCCGCATTTTTCGCATTTTTTTCATCGATATTCTGCTGCTGGTAAGATTAGCTACACAACCGTTGTCAAACTCAATGCGTACGTTAGCAATATCGGGAGTATCGCTCATTACAGCTACCCCATTTGCACTTATATAATTCACATTGCTTTTAACCAGGTTTAAAATAATATCAATGTCATGTATCATGAGGTCCAGTATAACACTTACATCTGTACCTCTTGGATTAAATTGTGCCAGGCGGTGAACTTCGATGAACATGGGTTGTAAAACCTGGTCCTTCAATGCCAGGTATGCCGGATT
>JAYUYX010000135.1:0-11919 GCA_043752205.1 Chitinophagaceae bacterium | reverse complement strand
GCTTTCGCTGTTATTCAACGAAACTCAGCTTTCGTGGATCTGAACAAATTTGCAGCAGCCTAATAAAATATTTGGATTTTGTCATAGAATGCGCCAGTAGGTGGGCCAGTTGTCTTGCGAGTAAATGGGAACACCAAATGCGGCAGAAACTGTTTTAGAATAAGGGTAAGTCGTCTAGCCTAGAATTGATTACTGCAATATTAAGTTCATATTTTTTTAGAATGTCTTGGACTAAAACTGTGAGCCATGCTGGACTGCTCGGAGATAAGTATATATTTTCAATTAAGTTTTCCAAATCTAATTTGATTTTAATCCCTCCTTTTTCCAAATTTTCTGAATTAGGATCTGTTTGCCAAATAAGGCACCTTAACTCTTGTTCATGAATAAAACTTTTTCTTTTATGTAAAAATGGCCATAACGAATTATTAGTAGGTATAAAATCTGTTTCATAGTTAATATAGTTTACAACTCCGACCATGATTGGTATTTTTGAGGAATTAAAACTATCTACTAGTCTTTTATATGTTGACTGAACTGCAATACCTTCATTAGATTTTAAATATAACTTCCACATCGCAGCTGATTCAAAATCATTCATATGCCAACAGTTTAAACCAATTTCTTTTTTCAGTTCTTGATTTGACTTATCCCAAAACTCCGGAGAATAATCAGGTTCAGTAAATATTTTACCTAACATTTCATAAAACTTTGTTCTGGATTCTACTGATCGCTTAGGCAAGGAGCCTTCAAAACGATCTTCAAAACAATCTGATCTTGCAAAGTATAAACTATTAGAATTTATTAAATCTAACAGTTTAGTAATGTCTAAATACCTCCATATTTTTTGATCTATGTTTTCAGGTGGTTTAAAAAGATCATGTTCAGTATACATATCAATATTTTTTAAATAGCATACAGCTCTCCTGAGATATAACCATCTTACCAAATGGCAGCAAAGCTATTTTAACTTCGACTCCCTTCCTTATTGCTTAAGAACTCAATAAACTTACTAACCCACAAGTAAACAAGCTCTTTCGAAGTATATATATTTCCGTTGACCCAAACATTTGTTTCAGTTAGATCCCTATCATACTTATAAGTAATTTGTTGAAATACTGTTTCTTTATCTGCAAGCCCCAAATGTGATCGTTTTATTTTCTCGTAAATAAAAACTTCTAAATGTCTATCCTTCATTTCGAAATAGTTTCGTCGCCAAGCAAAAAGTAACCAATAGTTATTATAGCCAAACTCATAAAATGGTGTTGGTGCTTCATTTGTAGAAAAATTTAATGCTGAATTGTTCTTTTCGATTGCCTCTTTGTTTTCTTTAAGCATAGTAATTATACTTTCAACCTCAGTATCAGCTTCATAAAATGAATTACCACTCTTAAGAAAATCGCTTCGGACTTTTGCATCCTTTCTTAATCTGCCAAATCGTTTAGCTTTATCTTCAATAGTTTCTAATCTGCTTTCCCCTCCATTTTTTTTGATTCTTTGATCTATAACAGCAATTGCACCTTCTGATTTATATTTTTCGTAATCCAGCCAAATATAAGGATTGGGAATCCACGTTGGTAACGTGGAGTTTGCATCAAGATTTATTACAATAAGAAATTCCCAACCTTTATTAAATGCTCTATTTTTAATAGCAGTTTCCTCTATTCTTGTCCAAGCAGTTTTCCCCCATCCATCTCTATAAAGAATAACCACAACTCTAGCTTCTTCTTGAAAAACAGTATTGAATGTCTTTTCCCCGTCTGTACCACCAAGTACCTCTTGTTTTTTTGAGTAAATAAAAGATGAAAATCTATCTTGAATTAAGTCATTTATTTGATATGCGATTTTTTCATCGCTTTGAAGAAATGAAAAAGCTACTTCATATTTATATTTCACATCTATTTGCATAAACAAATTTAGAAAGACTAAAAGCTTACGAGAATTGAAGTTTGAACCTGGCTAAACACTTGCCCCAATCTGGCATCCAAAAAAATTAATTTATTTATCATCTCGCTTTTTTATTCCCTCAAGTTTAGATTTTGGTAAAGAATTATATAAATCGTTTATTTCATTTGGTTCTGAGATTAATTTAGTTGCAATAAAGTTTACTAACTTAAAAAGTTTATTTGCGATGTCTCTGTTATCATTTAAATTTAGTTCCCCAGGATGAACAGCTTCGTTCCCTATCACTCTAACACTATCTAATGCTTCCTGAACTTTATTAGGAAGCCCTTTTATTACCAAATTTTTAATGTCAGTATTTATATCTTTACCAGACTCTCCCAGTTCTTTGCAAAGTTTCTGAATGCAAAGTCTTAGTAAAGCTGCGGCACTTCTAGGTGATGTATTTAAAACCAAAGCCGCTTCATTATAATCATCTATAATATCCTGAGACAAATCAGCATTTGCTGGTTCAACTAATGAACTTTGAGGAAAAATTATCGAATCACCATGCCAAATTGTGCTTTTACCACATCTTTCGCAATATGAAACTCTAAATTTCCTGTCTTCATGTTGCCTACCAAATCCTGCTTCTGTTTCGCCTACTCGTAAATAATACCAATCCTGGTGAGAATACACATGGCAATGAGCACAATTGAATGCCTTCAGGTTTAAGTCAGGTAAAATGTATTGTCCTTTCATAAGTTAAATTTCGTTAGCTAACATACTTTTACAAGTACTTCAAAAAAAGCCAGCGCCTACATTTAAGTAGGCCTGGCTTCATAAAATAAGATATTTAAACTCTGTTTTAAATTTACTTCACCTCCTCAAACGGCACATCCTCCACTTTACTATCACTGTTTTGTTTTTCTCCTCCCCCTTCTGGTTGTCCGTCATCACCTGGCTGTTGTGCTCCCGCTCCTTCCTGCGTAGCCTTATACATATCTTCACTCGCTGCTGTCCAGGCAGTATTCATTTCTGCCATGGCAGTATCAATCGCTGCAAGGTCCTGAGTTTTGTGTGCTTCCCTTAATTTGGTGAGGGCTGCTTCAATTGGTTCTTTTTTATCGGCAGGTATCTTGTCGCCGTATTCCTTCAGTTGTTTTTCTGTCTGGAATATTAAACTGTCGGCCTGGTTTATCTTTTCTACTTTTTCTTTTTCTTTCTTATCGCTTTCTTCATTGGCCCTGGCATCGTTCTTCATCTTTTCAATTTCTTCCTTGCTTAAGCCGCTGCCGCTTTCAATGCGTATTTTCTGCTCTTTACCGGTGCCCTTGTCTTTTGCGGTAACGTGTAAGATACCGTTGGCATCAATATCAAATATCACTTCTACCTGCGGTACACCACGTGGTGCAGGCGGTATGCCATCTAAATTAAAAGTACCCAGGCTTTTGTTCTGGCTGCTCATGGGGCGCTCACCCTGCAGTACATGTATCTGCACACCGGGCTGGTTATCACTTGCGGTAGAGAATACTTCAGATTTTTTTGTTGGTATGGTTGTATTGCTTTCTATCAATCTTGTCATTACACCACCCATGGTTTCAATACCTAAACTTAAAGGTGTAACATCCAGCAACAATACATCTTTAATATCGCCGCTTAATACCGCACCCTGTATGGCTGCACCTACTGCAACAACCTCATCGGGGTTTACACCACGGTTTGGTTTTTTACCAAAGAATTTTTCAACAAGCTCCAGTACTTTAGGAATACGGCTGCTGCCACCCACCATAATGATCTCATCAATTTCTGAGGTACTCATACCGGCATCTTTCAATGCCTTTTCGCAGGGTGTTAAGCAACGCTCAAATAATTTATCGGCCAGTGCCTCAAATTTTGCACGGGTTAATTTTTTTACTAAGTGCTTAGGCACACCATCAACTGCAGTAACATACGGCAGGTTAATTTCTGTTTCGGTTGATGATGATAATTCAACCTTTGCTTTTTCTGATGCTTCTTTTAAACGCTGTAAAGCCATTGGGTCTTTACGCAGGTCTATCGCCTCATCATTTTTGAATTCATCAGCCAGCCAATCCATGATCACTTTATCAAAATCATCACCACCTAAATGTGTATCACCGTTTGTACTTTTTACTTCAAACACACCATCACCTAATTCCAATACCGAAATATCGAATGTTCCTCCACCTAAATCAAACACGGCTATCTTCTGGTCTTTACCACCTTTATCCAGTCCGTAAGCCAAAGCGGCTGCGGTAGGTTCATTTACTACACGGCGTACATTAAGGCCCGCAATTTCTCCGGCTTCTTTGGTTGCCTGGCGCTGTGCATCATTAAAATAAGCAGGCACGGTAATAACGGCATCAGTTACTTCTGCACCCAGGTAATCTTCGGCAGTTTTTTTCATCTTCTGCAGTACCATAGCACTTATCTCCTGGGGAGTATATTGTCTGCCATCTATGTCAATACGCACCGTATTATTGTCACCTTTTACTACTTTATAGCTCCAATGGCTGATCTCTTCAGTTACTTCATCAAACCTGCGGCCCATAAAACGTTTAACACTGCTGATGGTGTTCTGGCTGTTGGTTATAGCCTGGCGCTTGGCAGGATCCCCCACCTTACGTTCGCCATTCTTTAAAAAAGCCACTACCGACGGGGTTGTACGGCGGCCCTCTTCGTTTGCAATTACCACCGGCTCGTTACCTTCCATTACGGAAACGCAACTGTTGGTGGTTCCTAAGTCAATTCCTATGATCTTTCCCATGATATAAATTTTAGGTTATTTATTGGTAGGATTGGCAATGATTATGCCATTTGGGGGAATGGTGCAATTTTGGCAGACATCTTTAAAAGTTTAGGAGGTTTAGAAAGTTTAGGATGTTTAGGTTAGCGTCTAAACTTTCTAAACCTTCTAACCCATCTAACCTTCCCTTAATCTTCCGCCCCCATAAACTATCTAAACCTGGTCTTTTTTTGAGCGAAACCTGATTTTAAAGATCAGGTATAAAATCGCTACCGAATTAAAAATAGATTGCCCCTTTTTTATGGCATAGGCTGTGTATTCTACTTTTATTGGTATTTCGCAATAAGCAAGTTTATGTAGTTTAATTTGATAAATAATATCCGAAGCATGCGCCATCCTGTTTTCTGTTATTTTAATTTTTTCTGCAGCATGTTTATTAAACAGGCGTAACCCGTTGTGTGCATCTGTTAGCCTAACACCAAATACGGTGTTTTGCAAAAATACACCTCCTTTTAAAACCAGTTTTTTCATAAGGGGCATTCCAACAGTTGAGGCGTTAAAACGACTACCAATAATAACATCACAATTTTTGGCCTCCATGCTGGCTTCCATTTTTTGCAGATCAGCAAGCCTATGTTGTCCATCTGCATCGAAGGTGGCAATATGCGTTGCATGATGCTTTAGTGCATAGTCAATACCGATCCTTATAGCAGCTCCCTGCCCTTTGTTTATCGGCTGCCTTAGCAGCACAGCATTTTTATGCGTTACTTCAAAAGGTATAGTTGATCCGTCATCAACAACTACCAAAAAATAATCGGTTGAAAATTGATCAATTACAGTGGACAAAACTTCCGGCAATTCATTATAAACGGGAATCACTACAAATACAGGCATCACTATTGGTTTATTTTATTCTTATCTGTTTTTTTTACAACAGTTACTGTATTATTCTTGTTGATACTCAGTATGGAATAGTTTTTATAAATATTGCTTTTATTATGCAGGCTATCCGGAATATAAAATAAATTAGAGATCTGCAACTGAATGGTATCGCCAATATTAATAGCATTGTCAATGGCATAAATATGGGGAACCGCACTGTTGGCTTGTGTATTTCTACATTGACCATATTCTACATTTACAGAGCCTACAAGGTTTATTTTACTTTTATTATCTATAACCAATTCGTTTGTGTAGGCCAGCAAATTGTTTCGATATGTAAAAATCATAAAAATATGCAGTGCAAATATAGCGATAAACCATGGGCGTTTTAATTTACTAAATCCAATTGCTGCACTCATAATAACAAATGGATAAATGATCAGCATATGCCTCACCCCTACTTTGGATTGTACAAAAAATGTAAAAAAAAGTAAAACAAATAAAGGTAATAAACTGAATAGAAGTGTGGTAGTTAATTGCTTCGCCTTAATACTGCTTATCAGGCAAAATATCCAGCCTATCAAAAATACAAGTGGAGTTTTAAAAATAAATGTTTGAAAAAAGAATTGCCTGGAAGCTGTTTTTTCTAAAACAAAATCGCCATTTATAAAAATATAAGGCAGGTTTCGGATATCCCCGATTGGCAAATTATCCATATGCATCACTTCATCAATACCTTGTAAAAACGGGCCTGGCAGAATTTTGGCCACAATATTGGAAAACAAAATATTGTTCTCCAATACCTGTAAAGCTGAGCTTTTAAAATTTAAATGAGCCGCATAGTTAAATTGAAAACCAATATTCAATACCAATACATTAATAATACAAAACAGGACAAAGAGCAATAACGATTGGGATACATTCTTTGTTTTAAAAAGTTTTATCCCTATTAAAATAAAACAAATGGGAATAAGGATCATTAATGATTGCTTTACTAAAAATGCAGTAGCGAACACTACTGAAAAAATAATAAAATTTTTAACTGTGGGTTTAATATACCATTGATGCAAAAAAAATAACGTAGCTAAAAAAACCAATGTAGCGTATGCATCTGTAGTAATTAAAGAACTTTGCGAAATGATATTTGGGCATAGGCTACCCAGTACAAATCCAATAGTAGCAGTGCCATTGCTGGTAGTTTTTAAAAGCCATACATAAATTAAAATAAGTATAAAAAAACATGCAATTAATGTAATGTAGCGTCCCCTTTTAATATCCTTGATGCCCCCGTCTGTTTTTACAACGCCGGGATAGAGCACTTGTTCAACCATTCTTGGAATTGTATTGATCATCGAAATTGGCATACAGGAGCCATCCTCAAATGCGATTACTTTTTCGGGGTGCCCCTTTACGGAGCGTATGGCGTAGCTATAATGATCTCCTTCATCGTAAGTGACACTCCATTTATTTATACTGTTAATGCCCAATGAAAAATAAAATACTGATGCTGCCAGGATGATAAATAATTGTTGGTATTTGATCGAAGTATATTTCATAATCAAAAAAAAAGGATATACTTTTTGAGCATTAATAAAAATTTTTAACCCAAATGGTACTATCCTTCAGGTAAGGCATTTTTTGTTCAAACTGGCTATTAAATAAATACCTGAAAAAATTTACATTACTAATTTTGCTGATCGAACTGTCAGATTTTTGATCAGGAAAACGCACTGCAAATATATTGTTGAATGTAGAAGCAGTGTAATAGCGAACTTCCTGCGTATTAAATCCATGGTCACTCATAATAAAAGTAATAGCTGAAGGATCTTTATCAATAATATTTGATACTGTAGATCTAATGATACTGTTGCTGTACTTTAGATAGGATACGTATAATGCCTTGTCGTACATTGCTCCTTTGGTTAAGGTAATATAATTGCCCAAACTATCTTTGTAATAAGGCTCATGCGGAAGCAGCAAATGGGTGTAGCAGAATTTAGGCTGTGTGCTTTGTGTACCAATAGAAGCCTGCAGCATTTTTAATGCCTTTGTGTTGTATGTATCGCTCCTGTAAATTTTTTCCTTAGCAAGCCAGTCAATTTTAAATTTTCCATCGTGTAACATCCAACCCAGATCGCTCAGTAGCCTTTTATGAAATATCTTATTTAGCAAAAGAAAAGTATGCAGTGGAAAAAATGAGTTGTTATGATCGTAGATACCTTGTTTTACATTCACGTCAAAAAATGAATAGTTCTCAATGTTATAACCCATGTCACTGAAATTAGAAAATACTGTTGCATACCTTACTTCATTAAATCGTTGTTGTATATCATTTTGAGAGGCGGTCTTATTAACGAAATCCCCCTTTATATAATCCATGTTTAAGGTTGAAGCCATGCTATAAAATGTAAAATCGTAATTGGATGTACTGGGCAGGATTTTAAATGACTTTTGTTCTAAAAAAGTATATAAGCTGTCATTTTTAAACCCAAAACTATCTTGCAGGCTTTGATATCCTGCATAACAGTCCAGTACTATGAAATATACATTAGGCTTTGCTTTCACTTTAGATGTATCAAAGCTGGCTGCCGGGGCGTTGATCACATTCTTATCGCCGGAATACTTATTCACTAATAAGATACCATCCCATAAACAATACACAAACAGCAAAATATTTAAGTAAAGGAACAGTTTTGATCGAAATGCCTCATGTCGTTTTAATAAATAGACATATACAATATTGCACACGATCAATATGGGGATCAGCACGGAATAGGAGTGCATAAATTGCAACCACTCAATACTTTTTATCCAATCATGAATAGCACCAAAAAATAAATACCACAGGGCTATAAAAAAAGTTATTAAAGCGGCAAATATTTTGTTCCTCACCAGGATAACTGTAATAAAAAAAAAGGCTACAATGTAACCTGATATGATTATCCCCACCCACAGTACTTCGCTTAGATCCAAATAGCCGTAATTTTCTACACTGCCATGCAGGCAGAAAAAAGCTGCTAATAGCAATAAAAAAAAAGGTATACTTTTAAGTATGGTCATTTAATGCTGCTGTATTTTAATCATGATTAACCCAAACTGTGCTGTCTTTTAAATACGGAATTTTTTGTCCAAATTGCGAATTAAATAAATACCTGAAAATATTTACATTGCTGATCCCGGCTTTAACACTGTCGAAATGTTGACCAGGGAAACGAACAGCGCAGAGATTATTAAAACTATATTGCTCTGCGGCTATTTGCGCACTATCAAATATCCTTACAGATCCTTTGTCATTATACCCATGATCGCTCATTAATAATACTATAGCATTGGGGTCAGTAGTTGTTATTTTCGTAAGTATGGATTGAATAATCGTATTGGTATATTTTAAATAGGATAAATAGCTTGTTTTACTGGCGATATTGAAATTACTTATTGGTAAATAATTTCCCAAACTATCTTTAAAATATGGAGCGTGAGGCATTAAAAAATGAGTATAAACAAATTTTGGAGAAGCAGCAGTTTGTTCAATTGTAGCCATTGTTTTATTATACGCTGCTATATTGTTATCGTCATGCTCAAAAATATGCTTACGGCTAAAGTAATTTATTTTATACAAAAGGTATCCCAAGTCGAAAATTAATCTATTGTGAAATATTTTATGGGTTATTAAATAAGAGTGCATGGGTACCATGCTGTTATTATTTGATAGCCCCTGCTTATTTTTTATATCAAAAATAGAATAGTTTTCAGTGCTATATTGCATGGAGTTAAATATTGAAAATACCTCCCCATTGTTTATTTCAATTACTTTTTTTTGCATGTCCTTTTGAACCGCAATTTTATCATGATAATCATCGGCGATGTACTGCATATTCAGCATGGAAGCCATGCTGAAAAACGTAAAATTATAATTTGAAAATGAAGGTAAGACCGTAAAAGATTTTTGTGCTAAAAAGTTGTACAAGCTGTCATTTTTATAGGCAAAGCTATCCTGCAGGCTTTTATAACCAGCATAGCAATCAAACAACAATAAATAAACATTTGGTTTTGCTTTTACCTTGGATATATCAAAGATTATACTTGAAGTAGGGGTATTTTTTTTTTCAGTATACTGTTTGTTTACCACTAAATAGCCATCCAATAAGCAATACATGATCATCAAAATATTTAAATAAAAAAACAGCTTGGGCTGCACTGAAGGGTAGCGTTTTAATACATATATATAGGCAATGTTACAGGCTATCAATAAAGGGAGTATTACGGTGTACGAGTGTATAAAACCTAACCATTCAATGCTTTTTACCCAATCATGCATGGCGCCAAAAAACAAATACCATAAAGCAATAAAGAACGTAAGCAGTGCTGCAAAAAATATTTTTTTTGTTGCTAGCAATATAACAACGAATAAAGTTGAAATGCAGACCGTTATTATGAGCCCGATCCACAATACTTCCTTTGTACTCATATATCCATAGTTTTCTACGCTGCCGTGCAGGCAAAAGAAAAGAACCAGTAAAAATAAAAAGAAAGGGATTTTTTTTAGCAGCTTCATCATGTACGTTTCATTAAAAATAAGATCCTGTCGGTATTGCCAACTTTTTCTTCTTTTACAATACTATATTTAGTGGTGAAGATGGTTTTGAAATTCTCCAGGTTGTAATCATCAAAAATATCTTTTCGATTTTGTAGTAACAGTTTTACTTTCTCATCAGTTTTGGGTACAAATTCAATAATAAGGTATTCTCCCATTGGTTGCAACCAATCTGCAATTAAAGCCAATGGAATATTATTAGCTATGGCGATGTGGTGCACCAATGCCAGCGCCAGCACCAAATCGGCTTTTAGCCTTGAAGTAATGGATTCTCTCTCGGTATTATTCCAGCCAATAGCAGCTGATGGTGAAGTAAGATCATTTACCAACGGCAGGATATTTTTTTGGCCTTCCTTTTTTATCTTCAGGTAAAGCTCATTTACAGCATTGGTATCAGCATCGGCAGCTATCACATTTTTATCGGCAGCAAACAGCAGACTGAAATGCCCTTCATTGGCGCCCAGGTCAATTACAGTATTGTATTCAACCTGTGTGATGAATGATGTGACCAATGTTGTTTTGGCATGTAAGTAGTCATCGCCTAAAATAGTGTCGCTGTAATAATTATCCCAGGTTGTTTTTATTTTTTTGGGGGATAGTTTTTGAACAAAACTTTCGAGCCCTTTTAAAAGTAGTTCCAGTTTTTGTTTGGAGAAATTATTTTCGGTATTACCAGCCTGCTTATTTTTTTTGCCTGAAAATTTTGCCTGCAGGTGTATATGCATCAGGGTATTTATGTTCCACCGAGATCTTTTCGGCAGAAGGCTCACCAATATATCCATGGGAATTCCGTTGGGATAAACAGTGAATATTTTATGGGTGCCCGGGTGGCAGTAATGCATCAGCAGTAAAGGGCCTAAAAAACATTCGCTGAACTGGTGATATGCAACCCAGGGTTTTCCCGGCTCATAATTCTCAAAAGAAAGCGTATCAATAAAAAGCGGCTTACCGTTAACGAATTGTATGTTGAAAGGGGTTGCATCTTTGAGGATCATCTCCTTTTTTAATGCTGCCCTTGCAATGTTAAGGGTAAGCAAGGCTGCATCTTTCCACATATCAAAACTCCATTCGTATGGGTAACTGATAAAGTGTACCTGCTCGGGTAATAATACTTTTCCTTCGGGGAAATCGAACATTCCCGAAGGGGTCATATCAGCATGGGCAATAAGCTTTGCTTTTGTTACCAGTTCTTCATACAAACCACTTTCCATCAGCCGGGTAAAGTGCATATCATAGCGTGGATGTACATAGCGGTATATCAAACCGTCCCGCTTAAAAATAAAACCGGCAGTATCTCTATATGAAGCAGGATGGGGATTCATTCAATTTGATGTTAATGCATTTATACCCTACTTGTTGTCTTGCTTCAACAAGCTCAGTATGCTAAAAATCGTCAGCCTGAGCTTGTCGAAGGCGGGATGATATTAAACAATGATCTGCAATTCATTCAGCCTGGTCTTTTTCTTCTTCTTTCTTTGTTTTTTTTCCTGAAAAAAATGTTTTAACGGCCAGCCAGAAATTTTTAAAAAAGAAGCTTACGCCCAAAACGGCAGCAATAATCATTTGCAGAATATAACTGCCACTGCCCGGGTCGATATATAACAAAAAGGAATGCATAGTTGATCTTTAATCTACACGAATTTAGCAAAAGGAAACTAATAGCTGCAGAAAAAGAACCTGTCAGGCCTTTTCATTAGTTTTGAATTTCAAAAAAACTACCGTCATGTCTTTTATAAATTACAATACTAAAAACAAAGTGACCATTTTCCCGGGAGTACAAAGTGCCATGGAACATTCG
>JAYUYX010000134.1:0-26989 GCA_043752205.1 Chitinophagaceae bacterium | reverse complement strand
TTGCCCTGTTCAATACATTCGTTTATATCGGAGCACACTATACTTCTGCCATAAATCTTGCACTCATCGGCACCACATCATCCCCAATCATGTCCATTATATTTGCACGCATTATCTAAAAGAAAAGATCGGCTGGATGAAACTGGCGGGCATGATACTTTGTACAATTGGTGTTCTTTTTCTTTTATCAAATGGAAATTTTCAAAATCTTTTTACACTTCGTTTCAGCACCGGTGACCTTTGGATGTTGCTGGCTGCATTTTGTTTTGCAGTATACAATACATTGGTGAAGAAAAAACCTGCAGCGATATCACCGGTTAATTTTCTCTTCATTATTTTCTCTTTCGGTACACTCATGGTACTTCCTTTCTTTATATGGGAGCTTAACCGGTATCCACCTGTAGTATGGAATGGCAATCTTATTCTTTCCATTCTTTATCTCGGGCTTGCTGCATCTGTTATCTGTTTTCTTATCTGGAATATGGCCATAGGCAAACTGGGTGCAGGCCGTACAGCCTTATTCGGCAATCTTATCCCGATTTTCAGCAGTATTGAAGCTGCAATTATATTGCATGAAGATTTTACCTGGATACATTTCACGAGCATGATCATTGTATTTGCAGGAATACTCCTGGCAAATCGGCGACATCAATACTAAACCTTTTATCTTTTCCGAAATTAGCGTTGCGAATTTGTTAAAATCTTAACAATCATCATAAAATTCGGCATGATATTGTATCGTTTGTATATAAATAAGATAACTTTGAAATGAACTATACTACCGCTATGACTTCAACATTTGAAACAGAAAAAAACAGGAAAGCCTTTGTATACACTGGTGTTATATTAGGTGCTATACTTTTAATTGCCCTGCTTGTTTCATGGAAATTACCACAACATCCAACCATTCTTTTTAATGATCTTATTGAAATTAATTTAGGAAATGATGAAGAAGGTTTTGGTGAAGAACAACCGTTGATCAAAGGTGAAAAATCTCCGGCATCAGAATCAGCACCGCAGCAACAGGCAGCTGCTCCTAACCAACCGGCAGATGAAGTTAAAACTGATGATGTTTCTGATAACGAATCGGCACCGGTTACAAAACCTGTAAAAACTACACCAAAAGTTGTTCCTGTACCTGTTGTAACAGCCCCGCCTGCACCCAAGCCACAGAAGCCAAAAATTGCTGGCTACAACGGGCCTAAAGGAGGAACCGGTAATGGCGCTACAGAAGATAATGGCTACAAATACCAGGGCAACAAGCCTGGTGGTACCGGTGATGCCGGAAGCCCCAGTGGTAAACCTGATAGTTATGGTAACACTCCCGGGGGAAGAACAGGTGGTGGTGGACTAAGGGTTTCTAAAGGTGACAGAACCATCGTAAATAATTATATTTTTATGGGCGACCTGCCCAAGGCAACCATCAATGCCGTTATTAAAGTGTCGCCTTCGGGGCGTGGTACTTTTGTAACTTTTGATAAAGGTTCTACCAGCGTTGATTCAAGATATGCAAACGCCATCAGGAGTTACCTGCCCAATATTGAATTCAATAAATCAGATCACGAATCAATAGTGACTGTTCCATTTAATTTCAGGGTGCAGTAATATTTTTATATCCCACAAAGACACGAAGCACACAAAGGTTATTTATTCAATTATATTTTTCTTTGTGTTCCTTGCGGCTTTGTGGGATACATTTTACCCCTTATCCACTTACATTTGCTGTCGTACATCGTACATCAAACATCATTCATTAATGACCTACCAGCAAACTATTGATTATCTCTATGCACAATTACCTATGTACAGCCGCATTGGTGCTGCAGCATACAAGGAAGACCTGCACAATACTATTGCATTATGTGATGCGATTGGTAATCCACATACAAAATTTAAAAACATACATATTGCAGGCACCAATGGTAAGGGCAGCACCAGCCATATGCTGGCAGCTATACTGCAACAGGCAGGCTATAAGACCGGTTTATATACTTCACCACATTTAAAAGATTTCAGAGAGCGGATAAAGATCAATGGCGAAATGATCAGCCAGGAGTTTGTAGTTGATTTTGTAGAAAGAACAAAGATCATATCAGAACAAATTCAACCCTCATTTTTTGAACTTACTGTGGCTATGGCTTTTGATTATTTTGAAAAAGAAAACATCGATATCGCTGTAATAGAAACAGGCCTGGGTGGCCGCTTAGACAGTACAAATATCATCACCCCCATCCTATCCATCATTACCAATATCGGTTACGACCATATGGACATATTGGGAGATACACTTGAAAAGATCGCAGCAGAAAAGGCCGGTATCATCAAGAAAAACGTACCTGTGGTAATTGGTGAATATTTGCCTGAGACAAAAAACATCTTCATCAATAAAGCAAAAGAGTTTAATGCCCCCATTCATTTTGCCCAGGATGAATATGCGGTTTCAAATATTGATTATAACAACCATTTACTTAATTGTGATGTGACCAATGTTAAACAGAACATCACAGAATCTTTTCAATTAGATCTTAATGGCTTATATCAAACAAAAAATATCTGTACAGTTTTATGTACAGAAGGTATGTTGATGGAGCAAGGTTTTACTATTAGAAACGAGGATGAAAAGAATGCATTGAAGCAGGTAAAAACACTTACGGGTTTGTATGGCAGATGGGATGTAATCAGCAACGATCCAACCATTATACTGGATGTGGCCCATAACGCGGATGGCATTAAACAATTGCTGCTGCAGTTGTCCGTCGTCAGTTCGCAGAACCCTGTGGGTCGTCCGTCGTCAAGTTCACATTTCATAATTGGAATGGTTAAAGATAAAGATGTTACAAAAGTATTGTCCATCTTACCAAAGGATGCCCGATATTATTTCAGCAATGCTCATATAGAACGTGCTATGAAGCATTATGACCTGAAAGAAAGCGCAAGATCATTTGAACTAATCGGCGAAAGTTTTGATGATGTTAATACAGCAATCAACAGCGCTAAAAATAATGCCGGAGCAAATGATATAATAATAGTTTGTGGAAGTGTATTCTTAATTGCAGAAGTGAATGTTGATCTATTTAAGACCATCTAATTTATTAAAACCGTAAAACAAACAGGTAGCATGCAATGCCTGTTTAATTTCGTTATTCATCAACATAGCCCTTACATTTTCTAAAGTAAAAAGCTGTATCTCAATTTCTTCATTATGATCTAATTGCTGTGTTCCTGTTTTTACACCGTCTGTTGCCAGATAAAGGCCTGTAAAATTATTAAGCACTCCCGGATTGCCTGCAACAGTTCCCAAATACTGCATGTCACTAAAACGATAACCGGTCTCTTCAAGCAGTTCTCTTGCCATTGCATTTTCGCCGCTCTCCTTCTCATCAATAAATCCCCCGGGTAACTCCCATATCGATTCAGCAATAGGATGCCTGTATTGTTTAATAAGAATTACTTCACCATCTTCTGTAATAGCCATTGCACAAACTGATGCCGGCATTTCAACAACAAAATATGGATCAACGATCGTACCGTCGGGCATTTCGCAACGATCTTCTCTTGCAGTAAAATAAATGTGCTTGCTTAAATATTTTGAAGATAGTTTCTTCCAGTTCATAAAAATCAGGGTATATCGTTAAAAAGTATTGTTCCCATCAGCTTATCTTTTTCAAAAAACATTAAAACCTGGTGCCCGTAATTGTGTTTTGCAAGAGGCTTTCCCATTAAATTGGTTTTTCCGTCATACAGTAAATCTCCTGTAAGGTTCCACTCATAGGTTTCAACATTCCCAGACTGTGAAATTTTATCCGGCTTACCATATATTTTCAATGCATTTACTTTCTTGTCGCCAAGTTTTATATCTTTGTTTGTTGTAAAGTAAGAACGATTTATTCTTTTCGCTGCATTAAGAAATCCTTTTAAAAAAAATTCTTTTTGTTTTTCTGAAGCAATTTCCCCTTGATCCGTATGAAGTTCAATTCTCTCAATTATCTCTTTTGGGATGCTGTTATTAAAAAAATGAAATGTTACCATTCTGTGATAGTCTGTGTAAAGTTCAAAGACCAAAGTTTGGCTTAATGTGTCATTTGAAAACCATGCTTTGTCCAAGGAACGAATGGGGCCACTTTTAATTTTCCTCGCATTATCAGCATAGCCAAACATTTCATCTGTCACCGGGTAATCATCAACAATAAATCTTTTAATGCTGTCTGATATTTTATTCTCAAGCTGTATTGGAGGAGATGTTTTCAGAACTGTATCAGAAGAATTCAGTTCTTCATTATGCTTTAAACCAGTATCACACGAAACCAGTAAAAATGAAATACCAATGAATGTGTTTAGCAATAATTTTTTATACATGTGGAATATTTATTACCAATTCATTCTCTCACGCAAGGAAGTTATATGCGCTGTATGGTGCCGGCTATGCCAGCTATACATACCCAGTAAATACCAAAGGCTCATTTCTTTTTTATGCTCAGGATGAAAAACGGTTCTATCCAGGTCTGCACTACTCATGTTTTTTAATATTTCATACCAGCGTATGTGTAAGGCATGTAACAGGGTTAAAGAAATATTTACAGGAATGTTTTTAGTATCATCCATTAAAGCCCATGCTGCTTCATCGTAAGGTTTGATGGAAGGATTATCTTCGGTAAGACCCAGTTTAAAACGTATGTAAGCATTCATATGGCTGTCGGCAACATGATGCACTACCTGCTTAACAGTCCAGCCATCTTTACGGTATGGCGTATTCAATTGTGCTTCATCAAGATTTAAAATAGCATTTTCCAGGTGTTGCGGCAGGTTCTTAATATCAATCAGCCATTCCCCTAAAAGTTTTTGAGAGAATGGCTGAGCAATATATTCACCGATCGGGTATTTTAGATCTACGTTCATTATTGTCCTGCTGGTTTAGTTGCGGCCGGCCTTATCTCTTCCAGCAGCATTTCAAACTTCAAGGTTGAATGGGGAGGAATAGCAGCGCCATTACCTACGCCAGCATAGGCCAGTTCACTCGGTACATAAACTTTCCAATGATCACCCTTCCTCATTAACTGCAACACTTCTATCCAGCCCTTTATTACACCCATCATAGGAAATACAGCAGGTTGACCACTTTTAAAACTATTTTCAATATCATTACCATCGATCAATGATACTATATAATTTACAACAACCGTATCTACTGTCTTTGCTGTAGGTGAATTGGCTTCACCATTTTTAATAACCTCATATTGCACCCCGCTTGGTAAAGTAATAACTTCTTTACGCTTTTTATTGGCTTCTAAAAAAGCCATGCCTTTACTCTTCTCTACGAGGCTTTTTTCAGCAGCAAAGATATCAAGCTGTTTTTGCATGGACATGTTGATCTGCTCCGATGTTAATTTGGGATTATTCTTTTTAAATACATCAATAATGCCCTGGTTCATCCAGGCGGCATTTAGTTCTTTTATACCCTGGGCCTGCATATTAGTGGCAACATTATAGCCGGCAGCATAACTGAAACTGTCTAGTAAATTTTTAAACTTTGATGTTGAAGCTGTTGTTTTTACCGCAGTTTTAGCAACGGGTTTTGCTGTAGCTTTTGCATTTTTTTGGGCGGATGCTGATGATACTACGAAAAATAAAAGGATGGAACTAAGTACTGCTGTTTTCATTTGTTTATGTTTGTTTTTTGTCAAATGGAACCTAACTGTCATCAGGCAGGTTCGCCTGAAATTAACTTTAGCTAAGCTCATTTCATTTAAAATATATTTTTTTGTAAAAATTGAATTGCAAATAAACGGATTTTTAATCATCCCGCATTTCCCTGCCTGTTAAATGTATGAAAACATCCTCCAGGCTGGCAGCTTTTACCTGTTTGGGGCGCTCAAAACCCGAGTTTACCAGGTCATCTATCATTTTATCAGGACTGTCAATAGATATTATTTTTCCTTCATCCATAATGGCAATACGGTCGCACAATTGTTCTGCTTCATCCATATAATGCGTGGTAATAATAACAGTTGTTCCCTGGCTACGTATATTTTTTATCAGCTCCCATAAATTTCTACGGGCCTGCGGATCAAGGCCGGTAGTAGGTTCATCCAGGAAAATTATTTTAGGCTTATTAATAAGTGTGGTGGCAATTGAGAACCGTTGTTTTTGTCCGCCACTTAATTCCTTGTATTTATTTTTTGCTTTATCAGCCAGGTTAACCAATTGTAATAATTGCACCGGGTTAACAGGCTGATTGTATAAGCCGCCAAACAAATGAATTAATTCAACCAGGGTAAGACCGGGGTAAAATCCCGAGGTTTGTAATTGTACGCCTATTATTTTTTTAATGCTATCCGGCTCTGTGTCGAGGTTTAAACCATTTACGGTTACTTCTCCGCTTGTTTTTTTACGGAGCGTTTCAATGATTTCAAGTGTGGTAGATTTTCCTGCACCGTTAGGGCCCAGCAACCCAAATATCTCTCCTTCATACACATCAAACGAAATTCCTTTTACAGCTTTAAATGTGCCATAATTTTTAACCAGATTTTTAACGCTGATGATCGTGTTCATAATTTATTTTACTTTTTTTCCGCCTTTATAGTAGGTATCCATTTCTTCCATCATTTCTTTACTGCCAATAAAAAAAGGCGTACGCTCATGTAATTCGGTGGGTTGTATATCCAGAATCCTGATCTTGCCATTGGTGGCCAGTCCTCCCGCCTTTTCAACAATGAATGCAAAAGGATTACATTCATACAACAGCCTGAGCTTTCCTTTTGGTTTATCGGTGGTGCCCGGGTACATAAAAATTCCTCCTTTAATTAAGTTACGGTGCACATCTGATACCATACTGCCGATATACCGCTGTGTATAAGGACCACCATTTGTCTTATCTTTTTTCTGGCAGGCAGTTATGTATTGCTTAACGCCTTCCTCGTATTGAAAAAAGTTACCGTGATTTACAGAATACATTTTGCCGACAGGCGGGCATGTAATATCCGGGTGGCTTAACGAATATTCACCAATGGATTGATCTAACGTAAACCCATTTACGCCCCGGCGGGTTGCATATACAAACATGGTTGATGAACCGTAGATAACATAGCCAGCTGCAACCTGTTTGTTACCCTGTTGTAAAAAATCTTCTTTGGTTGCCGGCTTACCCAACTCACTCACCCTGCGAAAAATACTAAAGATGGTACCGATAGAAACATTCACATCAATATTGCTGCTGCCATCCAGTGGATCAAAAAGACAAACATATTTACTCTTATTACTCACCGGATCATCAAATACCACAATATCATCCATTTCTTCGCTGCCAATACCGGCACAGCTTATCCCATGTTGTAATACACCCATAAACTGGTTATTGGCATATACATCCAGTTTTTTAACTTCTTCGCCCTGCACATTTATAGTTCCTGCATCGCCTAAAATATCAACGAGGCCGGCTTTATTCACTTCCACATTCACCCTTTTGGCAGCCAGGCCCAGGTCTCTTAAAAGTCCCGCCAATTCACCCGTTGCGTTTGGAAAATCACGCATTTGCTGTATCGTAAATTCATCCAATGTCTGTATCCTTCTATTGATATTCATATTTGAGCAATTGTTAGGTCAATAATTAGTTTATTGGGCAAGATTAACGATTTTTGTATTCAAAATAACAGGACTAAATTAACCCAATTTACTCAATCAACCCACACTGAATGAAGGTTTTTAAGTTTGGCGGTGCCAGCATCAATAGCGTAGAGAGAATAACAAATACAGGCGATATCATTGGATCTTTTAAGGGAGAAAAATTACTTATAATTATATCTGCCATGGGCAAAACAACCAATGCACTTGAAAAAGTGGTGGATGCCTTTTTTGATGGCAGGAAAGAGGATGCCCTGCAGTTATTTGAGCAGGTAAAAGAATCACACCTAAGCACACTTAAATATCTTATTACAGTAAACTGGCAGCAGGCAGAAAACCAGTTTAAAGATTTTTTTACTGAAGTAGAATGGTTATTGCATGATAAACCGGTAAGAGAATACGATTATTATTATGACCAGATCGTTTGTTGCGGCGAACTACTCAGCACATCGCTGGTGAGTATTTACCTTAATGAAAAAGGAATAAAAAATAAATGGATTGATGTAAGGGATATTGTGCGGACGGATGATAATTTCAGGGATGCTTTTATTGACTGGAATTTTACCCGGCAAAAAGTAAAAACAGATATAGAGCCATTATTTAATGAAGTTAATATTGTAATTACCCAGGGATTCATTGGTGCAACAGATGAAAATGAAAGCACAACATTGGGAAGAGAAGGCAGTGATTTTAGTGCGGCTATTTTTGCTAATATTCTTGATGCAGAGAGCCAAACAATTTGGAAAGATGTTGAAGCGGTGATGAATGCTGATCCAAAAGAATTTCCGGATGCAAAAAATATAGATGCATTAAGCTACAGAGAAGTGGTGGAGATGGCATATTACGGCGCTCAGGTAATACATCCAAAAACTATTAAACCACTTGAGAATAAGAATATCCCTTTATATGTACGTTCATTTTTAGACCCTTCATTGCCCGGCACAGTTATCAGTAAAACCCCGGTACATAACCTGCCCCCCGTAATTGTTTTAAAAAAGAATCAGGTATTGATGGAGCTAAGTTCAAAAGATTTTTCATTTGTGGAGGAGAAGCCATTGGGGCAATTACATGAAATGTTTGATGCAATTAAGATTAGACCAAACCTTTCTCAGAACGGTGCCATTGGTTTATTATGCTGCCTTGATGATAAACCAGAGAAGATCGAAAAACTGGCATTGCTTGCTTCTGAAATTTTCAATGTACAGATCCAGAAAGATCTAACGCTGCTAACCATCAGGCATTATACCGATGAAAAAGTAAAAGAATTAACGAAGGGAAAATCCATTGTGCTTCTGCAAAAAACGCCGGAAACCATACAGGTATTAATGCGCTAATTAATTACGTAATCTCCTTTCTTATCGATCATGATAATGGGCAGTTTCCTGTTAACTTCAAAAAAATCAAAAACAGCTTTAAGCTTCAGCGTAAACTTATGTACCCCCTCTTTGGCTTTAACAGTTTGAGTAAGATAATTCAGCGATTTCTTTACATCATATTTAACCGGGAAGATGTGCACAGGAATAAAATCCTGTCCGCTTGCTTTTGCATGTGATGCAATTACATACACTTCTTCCATAGGCAGATCCTGTATGGCAATACAACCTGTAGATACACAATTTCCATGAATGTAGATCTCACCACCGGGATGAATAACATCACTTAATATCCTATCAGAAGCATTAGGATAATTGATACCGAGCGATAGATGATAATTACTATTGGGATTAAATTCATTTACATAATAAAAACCCTCAGGCACCTGGTTATCCCCTTCTGAGCGCTTGGGCCCGATGGTGCCACTCTGCATACATACTTTATAGGTCTTGAACAACGTAAAGCTGTCTTCGGCATTAGCCTTCACCCATAACTCCAGTAAGCGGTCGTATTTAAAAGAACGGATATAAAGTGATTGTGGAGGCCAGGTTAATTTCTTTAATTCAAATTGTTTTTTTAGAGAATCTTCCAGGTTATTAAAAGCAGTAGCTGCAGTGGAATTTGTTTTTTGTTTATCTACAAATGAGGGCTGGGCATACAGCACCGTGGTTGCTGCTAACAACGCAATAATTAAAATAAAGGAATAGAGGTGTAAGCGTTTCATTAAACTACGAATGATTAACATTAACTACCGTAAAATTATAAATTTTATTGAACTTCACATAGCTAAATCAACGCTGAACTGTTAAAGTGCTTATGCTTTCTACAAATTGCCTCTTGCATCCTGCTCTCTTTCCAAAGCTTCAAACAATGCTTTAAAGTTTCCTTTACCAAAACTCTGTGCGCCCTTGCGCTGGATGATCTCAAAAAATAATGTTGGTCTATCCTCTAAGGGTTTACTGAATATCTGTAATAAATATCCTTCTTCATCCCTGTCAATTAAGATGCCGAGTTTTTGTAATGGTTCAAGATCCTCATCAATTTTGCCCACACGGTCTAAAACTGTTGCGTAATAACTGTCGGGTATATTTAAAAAATCTATACCTCTTTTTTGCAATTCAGTTACAGTTTTTACAATATCAGCTGTCGCAATCGCCACATGCTGTACTCCCTCTCCATTATAAAAATCGAGGTACTCTTCAACCTGGCTTTTTTTCTTTCCTTCTGCCGGTTCATTGATCGGGAATTTTACAAAACCATTCCCGTTGCTCATAACCTTACTCATTAATGCTGAATACTCTGTTGAAATATCTTTATCATCAAAACTCAGGATATTTCTAAATCCCATTACATTTTCATAAAAACTAACCCAGGGGTTCATCTGGTTCCAGCCCACATTACCCACACAATGATCTACATATAACAGGCCGGTTTCGGCAGGATTATAGTTTGATTTCCATTCCCTGAATCCAGGCATGAAAACACCGCTATAATTTTTTCTTTCTACAAAAAGATGAACAGTTTCCCCATAAGTATGAATACCACTCAGCACTACTTCACCATCAATATCTTTTAAAACGGTAGTTTCTAAATATACTTTAGCACCACGTTTAGTTGTTTCTTCAAATGCCTTTGCAGCATCTTCTACTTTTAATGCAAGCACTTTTACGCCATCGCCATGTTTGTAAATATGATCGGCAATAGGATTATCAGTACGCAACGGGGTTGTTAACACAAACGTGAGTTTGTTCTGCCTGATCACATAACTCACTTTATCCATCATGCCTGTTTCGGGGCCGGCATAAGCCAGTGACTGAAAGCCAAATGCTGTTTTATAAAAATGAGCAGCCTGTTTGGCATTGCCTACATAAAATTCTACATAATCTGTGCCTTGTAAAGGAAGAAAATCAGTATTGCTGCTATTGGTAACTGAAGATTGTACTGTGGTTGTTTCCATTGTAAATTAATTTGAAGTAAAGAATATTATATGCTATTCAAATTAACCTGCCGAATCCATAGCAAGCGTCAACATCAACAGGGAATAGTTGTTGCGCTTATCAGAAAATAATTTATGTGGGTAATCGGGAATCATAGATTGTCCAAAGATAATAAAGTCCTGAGCGAAGTCGAAGGATTTTTTTGCCAGTCCCTGAACTGCTTGCACTGAGCGTAGTCGAAGTGTCGAACGACGGTTTTGTAAACGAAAAATCAATAATTTTATATCCATGCTCTATAATACCCTACAGGAAGCTTTTTATCTCTATATCATTCTTTGCAAAGATGGATCCTACTATACCGGCTTAACTGATGATCTAATGAGAAGATTTGAAGAACACGAGAATGGCGCCTATGAATCATGCTATACATATAAAAGGCGCCCACTAATCCTTCAATACTATGAAACTGTACCCTTTTTAAAGGATGCTATAGAAAGAGAGCGGCAAATAAAAGGATGGTCCAAAGCAAAGAAAAAAGCATTGATAGAAGGGAATTTTCATATGCTTCAATTACTTTCGCAATGCAATAATTTATCTCATCATAAATATAAAGATTTGGAAAAGGGTCTCGACTTCGCTCGACCTGCAACCCTTCGACTTCGCTCAGGGCAGGCCAAAATAGGTATATTAGGCGGCGGTCAATTAGGCCGGATGTTGTTACAGGCAGCTGCCAATTACCCCGTTGAAACTTTCGTAATGGAGAATGACGCTGAGTGCCCTTCGGCTCATCTCTGTCATCATTTTATAACAGGAGATATCAGCAATTTTGAGGATGTATACAATTTTGGTAAAGGCCTTGATGCTTTAACCATAGAGATTGAAGCAGTAAATGAAGATGCTTTACAGAAACTGGAAGAAGAAGGTGTAAATGTCTATCCAAAACCATCAGCATTAAAGATCATTAAGAATAAAATATTACAAAAACAGTTTTACAAGGATAACGCAATACCCAGCAGTGAATTTGTAGTTACACAAAAACGCAAAGAACTAATGCTGCATGATCGTTTTTTTCCAGCAGCACATAAAATTGCCATGGGCGGGTATGATGGCCGTGGTGTTGAGATACTGAGGACAAGTGATGATATTGAGAAAGGTTTTGATGCACCGGCAGTATTGGAAAAGCTCGTTAATATAAAAAAGGAAATCTCTGTAATTATTGCTGTTGATGATAAGGGGGAACATGCATTATATCCCCCTGTTGACATGGTTTTTGATAATAGGCTTAACCTGCTGGAATACCAGATAAGTCCCGCTGATATTGCTGACAAAATTTTATGGAAAGTGGAAGCAGTAGCAATGAAAGTGGTTAAAGACCTTAAAAGCCCCGGCATTTTTGCAGTTGAATTATTTGTTGATATTGACGACAACGTTTTTGTAAATGAAACTGCTCCACGGGTTCATAACAGCGGGCATCATACCATAGAGGCAAACTACAGTTCGCAATTTGATATGCTGTGGCGTATTATGCTTGGTTATCCATTAGGCAGTACAGAGCATATTTTACCGGCCGCTATAGTAAACCTGCTGGGGCAAGATGGACATACAGGCGAAGCAACATATGAAGGACTGCGGGAAATATTGGAGATAGAAAATGTTTTTGTTCATATATATGGGAAGAAGGAAACCAAGCCCGGCCGAAAAATGGGCCATATTACCATCCTCAGTAAAGAAAAACAGGAACTGATACACCAGGCTAACCGGATCAAGCAAACTGTAAAGGTTATAACCAAATAGCATAATTTGTTCATCCTGCATTTTACCCACAGATAATTTATTTATCGCATTTTCAGCTTAATTATTGAACTTAGCCTGATTAAACCTGTTTTACCAATAACTAAATCCCAAATAGTGGTTCAACACATTATCAAATCCGTTTTGTTACTTTTCAGTTTTACTGTTTTGTTTGTTGCTTGCAAATCATCTGATAAGGATGAAAAGAAACAGGCAGCAGGCCCTGCAAGTAAACCCCCGGCCAAAGTAGATGTTTTTATAGTTGCTCCGTCATTGTTGTCGCAGGATATTGAAGTGCCCGGAAGCCTGGCAGCTTCTGAAGAAGTAGAACTACATCCCGATGTTAGCGGAAGGGTAACGGCAGTATATTTTAAAGAAGGCAGCAATATTGGCCAGGGCAGTTTATTATTAAAATTATATGATGGTGATTTGCAGGCTCAATTACAAAAGCTGAATATTCAGTTAAAAACAGCGCAGCAAACAACAGCACGGTATGAAGCACTTTTAAAAATCGGCGGTGTTAGTCAGCAGGAATATGATATACAGGTGCTTTCGGTAAATACTATAAAGGCCGATATGAATATTGTTCGGACCAGTATTTCAAAAACTTCGCTGAGAGCGCCTTTCAGTGGTAAAATCGGCATTACTACAATTACAAAAGGTGCATTCATTTCTCCGCAAACATTAATAGCAACTTTGCGTAAAGTAAGCCAGCTAAAACTCGACTTTACCGTTCCTGAGCAATATGGCAATAAAATGAAAAACGGAACGGCCGTAAATTTTACGGTAGAAGGGAGCGGAGATATTTACCAGGCAGTAATTTCTGCAACTGAAAATATTATTGCAGAAGAAAACCGCAGCCTGCGGGTGATTGCCAACGTAAAACAACCAGGCAGTAAGTTGATAGCAGGCGCTTTTGCAAAAGTTAAAGTGCCGCTGGGCGATAATAACAATGCATTAATGATTCCAACACAGTCGGTAATACCTGATGCCCGCAATAAAAAAGTGATTGTATTAAAAGATGGTATGGCGTCCATGCAGGTAGTTACATTGGGTTTTAGAGATTCGGCTAAAGTAGAAATTACCAGCGGACTAAAAGCCGGTGATACCATTTTAGTAACCGGCCTGTTAACAGCCAAACCGGGCGGCAAGATTCAGGTAAATAAAATAATTTCAAATTAAATAAATAAACCACTTTGAATATTTCAGAATTAAGTTTACGCAGGCCGGTACTGGCCATCGTGTTTAACTTAATCATTATTTTATTTGGACTGATCGGTTATAAATTTCTTGGCGTAAGAGATTACCCGGCTATCGATCCACCCAACATCAATGTAAGGGCATCTTATCCCGGTGCCAACTCAGATATCGTAGAATCGCAAATTACAGAGCCACTTGAAAAAGCAATCAATGGTATTGCCGGTATAAAAAATATCACTTCAAGCAGCAGCAATGGCAGCAGCAATATCAATGTTGAGTTTGAACTGGATGTTGACCTGGAAGCTGCAGCTAACGATGTACGGGATAAGGTATCACAGGCAACCAGTTCATTACCTGCCGATCTGGATGCACCGCCTGTTGTATCCAAAGCCGATGCAAGCAGCGATCCTATCGTTTTCATGATTATTCAAAGCTCAGTTAAAAACCAACTGCAGCTTACCGAGTTTGTACATAATAATATTGTAGAACGTATTCAAACTATACCGGGTGTAAGTGCTGTAAATGTGTGGGGCGAAAAAAAATACGCCATGCGTATCTGGCTCAATCCGGATAAACTGATTGCCTTTTCAATTACACCACGTGATATACAGCTTGCTTTGGCCAGGGAAAATATTGAATTGCCATCAGGTAAAATATCAGGCGATGCAACGGAGCTTACGATTCGCACTTTCGGGCGATTGAATACCGAAGAACAGTTCAGAGAGTTGATTGTAAAAAATATAAACAATGCCGACATTAAATTAAAAGATGTTGCAGATGTGGTGCTGGGACCCGAGAATGAAGAATCGGTTTTAAAAGAAAAGACGATCCCCATGCTGGCCATTGTAACCATTCCACAACCCGGTACCAACAATATTGCCATTGCCAACGAACTCTTCAAGCGCTTTGATGCCATTAAAAAAGATATGCCCGATGATATCAAACTGGAGATCAGTTACGATCAAACCAAGTTTATCCGTAAATCTATTTCAGAAGTAAAGGAAACATTGCTGATTGCTTTTATACTCGTTGTATTGATTATCTATCTTTTTTTTCGTGACTGGATTGTTGCCATCAGGCCGCTTATTGATATCCCCGTTTCACTCATTGGCGCATTCTTCATTATGTACCTAGCCGGCTTTACCATAAACCTGCTCACATTGCTTGCAATTGTACTGGCAACGGGCCTTGTAGTGGATGATGGTATTGTAGTTACCGAAAACATTTTTAAAAAAATGGAGAAAGGAATGAACAAGTGGCAGGCTGCCAGAGAAGGAAGTAAGGAAATTTACTTTGCAGTAATTGCCACATCCATTACACTGGCTGTTGTGTTTCTTCCCATTATTTTTTTACAGGGTTTTGTAGGCAGGCTGTTCAGGGAGTTTGGTATTGTGGTTGCCGGTGCGGTGTTAATCTCAGCTTTTGTATCCTTAACCCTTACACCGGTTCTCAATGTTTGGTTGGCAAGAAAAGATGTACACAAACATCCGTGGTTTTACAATAAAACAGAACCCTTTTTCCGCTGGATGGAAAACGGTTACGAGAATAGCTTAGCCCGTTTTATGAAAATCAGGTGGATGGCATTCCCCATTATCATTGCCTGCTTTTGTATAATCTGGTTCATTGGCAGCAGCCTGCAATCTGAACTGGCACCCATGGAAGACAGGAGTGCTTTTCGGCTATTAGTATCGGCACCAGAAGGCACTTCGTACGATGCCATGGATAAATATATGGACAAGATTACGAACATGGTTATGGATTCGGTTGCAGAAAATAAATATGTTGTAAGCATGACTGCACCCGGCTTTACAGGCGGAGGTTCTGCCAACAGCGGTTTTGTACGGGTTGTTTTAACCGAACCTAAAGATAGAAAACGAAGCCAGGATGATATTGTGAATACAATAAGTAAAAGTGTTTCCCGGTATAGTGAAGGGAAGGCTTTTGCAGTACAGGAACAAACCATCTCTGTAAACCGGCGTGGTGGCCAACCGGTTCAATTTGTAATTCAGAATAACAATTTTGATAAATTGACAAAAGTGATTCCGCTTTTCCTGGAAGAAGCATCCAAAAGTAAAATACTGGTGCAAGCTGATGTTGATTTGAAATTTAATAAACCCGAGATACGCTTAAATATCGACCGGGCTAAAGCAAGCCAACTGGGTGTTAGTATACAGGATGTTTCGGAAACTATGCAACTTGCTTTCAGTAATCGCAGGCTGGGTTATTTTATTAAAGATGGAAAGCAATACCAGGTTATGGCACAGGTAGACAGAGCCAACCGGGATGCCCCCTCTGATTTAAAAGGAATTTATGTAAGATCAAACAAAGGGAATTTAATAAGTTTGGATAATGTAGTTACCATAACTGAAAGTGCTACACCTCCTTCGCTGTATCATTTTAACCGGTATAAATCAGCAACCATTTCGGCGGGACTGGCGCCCGGTAAAACTGTAGGCGATGGCATTAAAGAAATGGAACGCATAAAAAAATTGGTTTTAGATGATAGTTTCAGCACAGCCTTAAGCGGCTCTTCCAGAGACTTTGCCGAAAGCAGCAGCAATACCAGTTTTGCATTTATCCTTGCATTGATACTTATATTTTTAATTCTGGCAGCGCAATTCGAAAGTTTTATTGATCCCATCATCATCATAACAACAGTGCCATTGGCGCTTGCCGGAGCTTTATTGTCATTGTATCTGTTCGGACAAACCTTAAATATTTTTTCTCAGATAGGCATGATTATGCTGATTGGCCTGGTAACCAAGAACGGAATTTTGATTGTGGAATTTGCCAACCAAAACCAGTTAAAGGGTATGAAGAAAACCGAAGCAGTTATTTTCGCTGCTTCGCAAAGGCTGCGGCCCATTTTAATGACAAGCCTGGCTATGAGCCTGGGTGCATTGCCTTTGGCATTATCGCTGGGCGATGCAGCCACCAGCCGTATTCCGCTGGGTATTGTAATTGTGGGTGGCATTCTGTTTTCATTGATACTTACATTATTTGTAGTACCGGCTGTGTATTCTTTTTTATCAACAAAGAAAAAGAAAAATGCTTTGGAAGAAATGGATGAAGCCGCAGCGAAAGCAGAGAAAGTTGATACGGTTGGAAAAGTTGATAAAGAGAAAGAAGCTGAATAATTTTGTAATGAGTGAGCTGTCAGTCTGAGCCTGTCGAAGACGGGTTATAATGAAAGCAGCATTCCTTATAAAGTTTACCGCCTTCGACAGGCTTCCCGAAATAATCGGGACGGGCACGCTGACAGTAAAATTATTTAAGATTAAAATTGAAGCAAAAATAAATGAACCGCTTTTTTAAAATATTAAATCTTGTTTCTTTCGTCGCCATTTTCAATCAACCCCTTCTTGCCCAAAACAAATTAACGATTGAGCAGGCCATCACAGCAACAATTGAAAATAATTACGACATACAATTATTACGCAACGATTCCATTTCTTATGCATTAGATAAACATTATGCCCGGGCTGCATTTTTACCAAGGCTGAATGCTACAACGGGTTTGGTTTTTAATAACAATAATCAGAAACAGGCTTTCAGTGATGGCACCAAAAGACAAAGCAGTGGAATAAAATCCAACAATATCCAGGGATCCGTACAACTGAACTGGACACTGTTTGATGGATTTAAAATGTTTGCCACAAGAGATAAACTTGCGCAGTTTGTACAACTTGGTGAGCTAAACATTAAAAACCAGATGGTTACTTCTGTTGCTTCTACCATCACCAATTATTACAATATAGTCCGACAAAAGCAACTGCTTAAAGCCATAGAAGAACAAATGGGTATTAATGAAGAACGGGTAAAAGTTGCAGAAAAAAAATTGAGCGTGGGCCTTGGTGCCAAGCCCGAACTGCTCCAGGGCAAGGTTGATCTGAATGCGCAAAAAGCTGCAAGATTAAAACAACAAACATTAATAGATCAATTGAAAGAACAACTCAACCAATTGATGAATGTTGAATTGAATACCAGGTACGAAGTTTCAGATACGATCCTTATTGATAATGATATTATACTCGGAGATATCTTAGGTGCAGTTGAGGCAACCAATCCTCAATTGCTTGTAACTAAAAAAAATATTGATATCGGCAAACTCACTTTAAAAGAACGGCGGGGAGATTTGTATCCTGTTGTAAATTTTAACTCTGCTTATAATTATTCCAAAACAAATAATAACACAGTGATCAACCAGTTCACACCGCTTTTTAACCGCAACAATGGTTTTAATTATGGCCTCGGTGTTACTATTCCTATACTTAACGGCTTTAATGTGCGGCGCCAGATAAAGCAGGCCCAGCTTGACATAGACTGGCTGAATATTTCTTACCAGAATCAAAAATCGCAGATCGACCTGGGCATAACCAATGCTTTTAAAGATTATGAATTACAAAAAAAGACTTTAGCATTGGAAGAAGAAAATATTCTCCTTGCCAAAGAAAATGTATTCATCGCTTTGGAAAGATTAAGACTGGGTATATCCACTTCACTTGAATTAAGAGAAACACAAAAAAGCCTTGAGTTAGCATATGACCGTTTGATAGCTGCACGGTATAATACAAAAATAGCGGAGACGGAATTGCGGAGACTGAAAGGTGATCTGGTAAAATAAATTTCACGCCAAGGCGCAAAGGAAATAAGCCGCAAAGTTTTCTTTGCGTACTTGGCTACTTTGCCCCTTTGCGTGAAAATCAATTATCTTGCAAAAAATAAAAACACATGAGCAATCCCCTTGTAGGTATAGTAATGGGCAGCGAAAGCGACCTCGATATCATGAAAGGTGCCGCAGAAATGCTTCGCCAGTTTGAAGTAGAGCCTGAGTTAACGATCGTATCGGCACACCGTACACCGGAGCGCCTTCGTGAATATGCAACAAAAGCAAAAGAGCGAGGCATGAAAGTGATTATTGCCGGCGCAGGTGGTGCTGCACATTTACCGGGCATGATCGCCGCAAATACGATACTACCGGTAATTGGTGTACCGGTTAAATCCTCCAACAGCATTGACGGCTGGGATTCTATGCTGTCCATTTTACAAATGCCCTACGGCGTACCCGTTGCAACCGTTGCTCTAAATGGCGCAAAGAATGCCGGCATCCTCGCTGCTCAAATACTTGCCCTGCACGATACTTCCATTGCCGGAAAATTAGAAGCCTTTAAAGAATACCAGGATGATATTGTGATGGAAAGTGTAAAGAATGTAAAGAGCTTTGGGTTTAGGAATGAGTTTGATTAGCAGTCCTGAGCGGAGTCGAAGGAAGAACAGCACTGAGCGAAGTCGAAGTGTGAGGACTCCAAATTTCTAGCGAAGTCGAGAAATGGGTGATTAAATATTTTTGTTACCAGCTTTTGTATTTCATGGCATCATCGTTGCGTCGCACTCTTATACGATATACCTTTGATAAGCTTTTTTATATGTGTAGTCCAAATCTTACTAATGAACAGCAGAATAATTTTATTATTTGTCTTATTTGCTAATTATTCCTTTGGGCAAAATGCTGTTGTCAAAGAAATAAAACAAAAAAATCCTATTACTAAAGAAGTGTATGTTTTTCCAAACATCATTTTTAATAACTCCAAAACAGTTGAACAAAAAATAAATAATTCCTTAAGAAGCGAAATTTTATCTGTCGATTCAGGGACTTCTGTAAACAAGATTTTTGATCAGGTTTGGAGAACTAAAGAGCAATCTCCAACATTGAGTGATATTACTTATAGCGTAATTCGCAATAGCCAATCCATACTTTCACTTTCCATTACAGCAGAAGGATGTGGCGCATATTGCGAGACAGGTACAAATTACTTTACTTTCAACTTAAAAACGGGTAACAAGCTTTCATTAGACAGTATTTTTACTTATCAAGGTATTACCATACTAGTAGACAGTCTGAATAGATCAAAGACAGGAAAGATCAAAGCGAAAATACGTGAGATCCAAAGTATAATAAAGTCCAATAAATTCCAAAAGGATAAAGATCAGAAAGAATACTATTTGGAAATGCTCGATCTATATAAGGATTGTTTAAATAAAAGGGTCAGTCTTGAATACATGTCCAATTTGAAATTCGTAATAACAAATAAACGACTAAAGATATATTCAGACCGCTGTTCAGCGCATTATAATATGGCAATGGATGAACTCTGGAGTTTTGAATATGTAGCAGACTTAAAATACTGGTTAAAGTATTTGACAAGTTATGGATTGGGATTGATGAAAAAATAGAACGGCTAATCCAAAGTTACGGATCACCGCCGTTGTTGGTCGCCTGACCAACAACTTCTTTCCCCCAAACAATCATTTTTTTAATACCTGCAGAACAAGTAAATTTAATTTACACATCTCCTTCTATGCCAACACAAAATCAAAATGCATCACGCCGTGATTTTTTAAAAAAATCAACGGCCATTGCTGCACTTTCCCTCGCTTCTCCAGTGCTTGTAAAAGCAGGGGAAAATGATGAAAGGATCGCAGCTTTATTTGAAAAAATACCGCTTAAGCTGGAAGTGAATGGCGTGGCGCATAGTTTATCGGTAGAGCCACGGGTAACGCTGCTTGACTTGCTAAGAGAACAGCTACAGCTCATGGGTACCAAAAAAGGTTGCGATCATGGCCAGTGCGGTGCCTGTACTGTTCATGTAGATGGCAAACGCATCAACTCCTGCTTATCACTTGCTGTAATGAATGAGGGAAGGAAGATCACCACAATAGAAGGCCTGGCAAACGGCGATAAGCTGCATCCAATGCAGGAAGCATTTATCAAGCATGATGGTTTTCAATGCGGCTACTGTACACCGGGACAGATCATGTCGGCCGTAGCCTGTGTAAAAGAAGGCCATGCAAATTCGCCCGATGAGATCAGGGAATATATGAGTGGCAATATTTGTCGTTGCGGCGCTTATCCAAATATTGTTGATGCCATTATGGAAGTAAAAAAAGGAGGGAAATCATTATGATAAACTTCGACTACATAAGAACCTCTACAGCCAAAGCGGCTGTTGATGCAAAAGCCAAAAATGCCGCAGCGCAATTCATTGCAGGCGGCACCAACCTGGTTGACCTGATGAAGAAAGGCGTAACATCTCCTGAAAAATTAATTGATATAAACAGGTTGCCGTTAAAACAAATTGCCGGCGATGCAAAAGGAGTAATGATCGGTGCATTGGCATTAAATGCTGATGTAGCAGAAGATGTCCTTATCAAAACAAAATATCCCCTGCTTGCCCAGGCATTAAATGCAGGAGCTTCAGCTCAATTAAGAAATATGGCAACCACGGGTGGTAATATGATGCAGCGTACCCGTTGTACTTATTTCTACGATACCACCATGCCCTGTAATAAACGGCAACCCGGCACCGGTTGCGGAGCATTAAAAGGCGTTAACCGGATGCATGCTGTGTTTGGCTCTTCAGAAAAATGTATTGCAGTGCACCCAAGCGATATGTGTGTGGCACTGGCAGCGCTGGATGCAACCGTACATATCACTGGCCCAAAAGGCGACAGGAAAATATTGTTCGCCAATCTTCACCGCCTGCCCGGTGATACACCGGAGTTGGATAATAATTTACAAAAAGGCGAACTGATCACCGGCATTCATATCCCGGCAAATGCATACAATAAAAATCATTACCTCAAAATAAGAGACAGAGCATCGTATGCTTTTGCACTTGTTTCAATAGCTGTTGCTTTAGAAACAACAGGCAACACAATTAAAAACGCACGGCTGGCCATGGGTGGCGTGGCCCATAAGCCCTGGCGGTTGACAGCAGTAGAAAAATTCTTAATTGGTAAACCAATCAGCAACGAAACTTTTATTGCCGCATCAAATATGGCTATGGAAGGTGCTGTTGTCTTTGGGCATAACGATTTCAAAATTAAAATGGGCAAGGCGGCTGTAAGAGAAGCTTTGCAACAGGCTTCAATATAAATTCAATAACAGTATTATCATTTATACCGATAACGATGGATAAAGAAATTCAAATAAGCGAAACCTGGTTTGCCGACGAGCGTGTTGATGGCGTGGATAAAGTAACCGGCAAAGCCACGTATTCGGCAGAGCATAAGTTAGCCAACATGGCTTACGCAGTTTTTGTGTGCAGTACTATTTCCAAAGGTTCAATTAAGAACATGCTGCTGTTCGATGCTAAAAATGCAGCAGGTGTTTTAGATATTATTTATTACGGCAACCTGCCTGCTGTTCCGGGTTATAATCCTTTTGCCAAAGACCCAAACAAAAAAGGCTATGAGTGGCGTGGATTAAAAGTGTTCAATACTAACCAGGTGTACAGCAACGGTCAGCCCATTGCCCTGGTGATAGCAGATACATTAGAAAGAGCTGTGCATGCTGCATCACTTGTTAAAGCAGAATATACAAAAGAAGAATTTGATACCGATTTTGAAGCATCAAAAACTGACGAAAAAAAATTAAAGAAATCTAATGATTATAAACGTGGTGATGCTGATGTTTATAAGAATGGGGAAGTAAGTGTAGAAGCTGAATATATTGTGCCGATTGAAACGCATAACCCGATGGAACTGCATGCAACTATTGCAGTGTGGGATGGGGATAATAAATTAACAGTGTACGATAAGTCGCAGGGGCCAAAAAATACACAACGTGACCTTGCACAAAATTTTGGCCTCGAGGAAAAAAATGTAAGGGTTATTACTGAATATGTTGGTGGTGCTTTTGGCAGTGCCCTGCGCAGTTGGCCACATGTACCTGCTGCATGTATTGCTGCAAAAAAACTAAAACGCCCGGTAAAACTAGTCCTCACCCGTGAACAGATGTTCACAACAGTTGGCTATCGTCCGTATGCCTGGCAAAAGATCGGCATCAGCGCCGATAAGCAGGGGAAGCTTACCGGTATTACGCACCATGCCATCAGTAATACTTCTAAGTACGAAGATTTTGGTGAAGGCATTGTAAACGTGTCGCAATTTTTATACGATAGTCCCAATGTAAATACTAGCTACAGGTTATTACCGCTGGATGTTAATACCCCTACCTGGATGCGTGGGCCCGGGCCTGCAACCGGCTGCTTTGCTTTGGAATGTGCATTAGATGAATTGGCGTATAAATTAAATATAGATCCTATCGAATTAAGAGTGATCAATCATGCCAATGTAAACCCGGTAAATAAACTTCCGTGGACCACTAAATTCCTTAAAGAATGTTATGCATTGGGTAAGGAAAAAATCGGCTGGAAAAATCGGCCCACCGTTCCCGGTAGTTTAAAAGAAGACGGTATGTTGGTTGGCTATGGCATGGCTGGTGGTGTGTTTGGTGCAGGGCGTGGACAGGCATCTGCAAAAGGTATATTAAAAAGCGATGGCACATTAACACTGCAAAGTGCAGTGAGTGATATGGGGCCCGGCACTTCTACTGCTATGGTAAATATTGGATCTGAATTGATGGGCTTACCGCAAAGTAAAGTAAGTTTTGAATTGGGAGATACTGATCTGCCACCTGGCCCAACACAAGGTGGATCGGGTTCTACATCTGCAATTGGTACAGCCATCAATTCTGTATGTGCTGCATTGCAACAAACTTTAAAAGAGTTGGCCATTGCAACTGTTCCAGCTTTAAAAGACTTAAAACCTGAAGCACTGAAATATGATAAGGGTGTGATCAGTACTGCTGATAATGCTGCTGTATCCATTTCTTATACCGATCTGCTTAAACAGGCCAATAAGCCGTTTATAGAAGTTGTTAAAGATTCTGCAAGGGCAACTGCTGAGGCAGCTAAATATGCCATGAATTCTTTCTCGGTGCATTTTGTAAAACTGCATGTACACCCGGTAACCGGTGTTATTAAATTAAAGCAAATAGTAACCACCGCTGATGCAGGAAAAATAATTGCAGAGAACCCGGCCCGAAGCCAGATGGTAGGCGGTGTTGTTGGTGGCATTGGTATGGCATTAACAGAAGAAACCTTGATCGACAATCGCTATGGCCGTTATGTGAACAGCAATTTTGCCGATTACCATGTACCAGTAAATGCAGACACACCACCAATTGATGTCTTGTTTGTGAACAAACCCGATAATATTATTAGTCCAACCGGTGCAAAAGGTATTGGTGAGATAGCCTTAGTGGGTGTGGCGCCTGCCATTGCTAATGCAGTGTACAATGCAACGGGTAAAAGGATAAGGCGTTTGCCAATTACGCCGGATAAGTTATTGTAACCCTGAGCGGAGTCGAAGGGGCTTACTGCTAATTTCGACCGAAGTGGAGAAATGGGCCATTGAAAAGGCATAAAAAAATAATTTTATTTTATTGATCTATCAATTATATTTGCATCAATTATATAGTAATGAAAATAAAAAACCCAACAGGAACAGTACTTTATTCAATAGAGCAAACTATTAAAGAATACAGGAAATTTTCACAAAAAAACATAACTAAAATTGTAAAAGACATAACAATAGATCAAAGTTTAGTTCTAATAATCCTCAATAATAAAACCACTTCTTCTCAAAAGGAAATAGCTGACCTGATATTTAAAGATTATGCATCCATAACTCGTATTATAGAATTAATGGTAAAAAAAGAATACTTAATAAGAACCAGTAATCAGAATGACAGAAGAAAATTTAATCTTGAATTAACAGATAAGGGAGAAAAAACACTTGATTTATTAACACCAGAAATACAACAAAATCGAAGGAAAGCCCTAAAGGGTTTATCTACTGACGAAATTGATCAGCTTGATAAAATACTACATAAAATAATTTCAAATTGCAAAACCCACTAAAATGAAACACATTATACCCCTAATATTATTAGCACTTCCCTTTTTTATGTATTCACAAAATAAATCACCTGCAAAACAGGAAACCATTCTAAGTGAAATAAATAAAAAAGAGATAATTGATTCGCTTACTAAAAAACTTGAAGAATTTTATATAAGACCTAATGCTATAGGGGATATAAAAACAAAGCTGAATGATAATTTAAAAAAAGGCACCTATAAAGATATTTCTAATCCAAATCAATATGCATCAGCACTCACAACCGACCTTTTGGAAATTAGCAAGGATTTACATTTTAGTGTCATGTATGATGTACAGTGGGTAAATGACCAACTTAAAAGTAAAAACGCATTGTTACAAAAAACAGTTAAAGCTCAAGAGTTTGCAGTATCAAAAAAAAATAATTTTGGTTTTCGGCAAGCTCAAATTTTAGAGGGTAATATTGGGTATTTAGAGTTTAGTTATTTTCACGACCCTGCTGAAGGGAGTGAAACAGCAGCCTCACTGATGCAATTTTTAAGTAATACGGATGCCCTAATTATAGACTTGCGTAAAAATAATGGCGGAGCAATGGAGATGGCACAATTTATAAGTAGTTACTTTTTCTCTAACAAAGAATTGCCCCTCTATAAGTATTATTATTATGAAAGTGGTCGAAAAAAAATTGATAGAGAAATGTGGTTGCTGCCTTCTGTACCTGGTAAACGATTAGATGATATTGACATCTATATATTAACAAGTAGTGCTACTTTTTCAGCTGCCGAATGGATGAGTTATTCTCTTCAAAATCTAAAACGTATTACTATTGTGGGTGAACAAACTGCAGGTGGTGCTCATCCCGTTGATAGGAAAATATTGGCACAAGGGTTTTCTATAAACATACCTTTTGGAGAAGTAAAAGACCCCATTACTCAATTAGATTTTGAAGGCAAAGGTGTTACACCTGATGTGATGAGTAAAAGCGAGGATGCACTTAACTCGGCACATCTTTTAGCTTTGCAAAAGCTTTCTTTTAAAAAGAAGGATTCATTAATTAATTTTAATTGGATAATCCCTGTTGTTAAAAACAGGCAAAACCCCATAAGTTTGGATAGCACTATTTTAAAATCGTACCAAGGGAAATATGGTAAAGGTGAGCTTAAGTACGATAATAATAATTTATATTATAAATGGAACAATGCAGTTAATTTTCTGCTTACCCCTTTACAGCAAGACTTGTTTCTTCTTGAAGGAATAAAGGATTTCCGTATTAAAATTATTTTAGAAAACAATTCAATTATAGGGATTATAAGAATTTATGAAGATGGTCAAGAGAGAGTATATTTAAAAAATTAATGCCAGCGGCAACATGGGTGGCAGATGCACAGTTACTATTTCCGGGCACAAAACCTTGATACCAATGTTTCGGTGAATTCCGACACACAAAAAATAAAGGCTATTGCTTTGGCAGATGAGACTTTCATCTTTGATGAATGCATAAAGCCGAAATAAGGAGATTAATGTATAGAATTATGTTCCTGCGATATACTGCTCCATATGCCCAATGATGGATTTCTGTTCCTGAATGATACACCTTACCACATCACCAATAGAAATTATACCGGTTAATTTATCATTGTCAACTACCGGAAGATGCCTGATGTATTTTCCCGTCATCAATTCCATGCATTCATCAATCGTGCTGTCTGGTGAAACAGTGATCAGGTTTCTTGTCATGATCTCACCTATCAGCGTATCCTTTGATGATTTTCCTTTAAGTGCCACTTTACGGGCATAATCACGTTCTGTAAAAATACCGGCAAGCTTATCGTTTTCCATTACCAACAGGGCGCTTACATTTTTTTCGACCATTAATTCAAGTGCGTTATAAACCGACGTGTCTGGAGTTATGGTAAATGTTTCATTTCCTTTTGACGCTAAAATATCTTTTACTGCTCCCATAAATAAAAAAATTAGGTTTTACTAAAAGTAGGCAATTTTACCGAAAATTAAAGGTTAAGTCGACTATACATAATAACATAATGACTAATTACAACCAATGTCGTAAGAATGCCGTAAAGATGTCCGAACTACGTTGGTATTCTATTCCTAACTTCGCAAAATAACAAATTTCACAAAAATGAAAAGCTCTCAATTAGGAAATAAGATTAAAAATTTAAGAATGGAAGCTGGCGTTTCTCAGGAAGAATTAGCTATTAAATCTCAGCTGAGCCTCCGAACTATTCAAAGAATAGAAAATGGCGAAACTGTACCCAGGGGAGATTCATTGAAAAAAATATCAGAAGCTTTAGGATTTCCTATAAGTC
>JAYUYX010000133.1:0-11977 GCA_043752205.1 Chitinophagaceae bacterium | reverse complement strand
GTCAGGCAAGTACAAAACCATATCAATCGGTAGGCTAATGTTTGAGCCTTATATGCGAATATTTGTGCAGCAATTTGTAGTGATACTGGGTAGCTTATTTTTAAGTTTTGGTGCAGGCAAGATCTTTATACTCATATTTGTTATAACCAAAATATTTTTTGAGTTGTTTATAAATTTTACCAGGCTGCTGGAAATTTCAGAAAAAAGACAACGTTTGAAAAATGAAAGGATTGATAAGCATTAAGACAATAATTCTTTACACTCTTTGATAAGTTTTATTTTATCTATAGCTACAGTTCCAACCTCCTCACAAACCAACCCTCCGGCTATATTAGCGACCTCAGCCATCAGCCTTGCATCAGTTGTTGCGGCAAATATCAGGGAGGCAATAGCAATTACAGTATCACCGGCACCGCTTACATCAGCAATGCTGCGGATATGCGTAGGAATTATAGCAGCATTTGTTTCCTGTTGGTAAAAAACACCTTTTTCAGATAAGGTGATGAGTGAAATACGATGACCTAATTTATCCTGCAGTAAGAGATGCATATCCTTAAGTACACTAATGTTTACATCGTCACGCAAAATATTGAGGCCTTCCTTTACTTCTTTTAGGTTAGGTTTGAAAATATCAATCCCTATATATGAAAAGAAATTTTTTCTTTTAGGATCCACAGCGGTAAGGATATTCTTTTCTTTACAAAGGCCAATGATATTACTGATCACTTTTTCTGTAAGTACACCTTTGTTATAATCTTCCAGGATAATGACATCAGGCTTTTCAGCTGCAATATATTTTTCAAATGCCTGTAACAAAAATTTTTCGTCCTCACCTGTCATATCTTCCGTTACTTCAGCATCAAGCCGCATCATGTGCTGGTTACGGCTTATGATCCTGATCTTGTTGGTAGTAATGCGATGACCACTGTTTACAAGATGTGTTGTGCCGATATTATTATCCTGCAGCAGTTTTATTACCTGTGCGCCATCATCATCTTTACCCAACACACTTATCATATTCACACTTGCGCCCATTGCAGCAACATTCAGCGCAACATTGCCGGCACCACCAATCCGCTGTTCCTTTTTACTTACTGCTACAACAGGCACTGGAGCTTCGGGAGAAATACGCTCAACGTTTCCCCACCAGTAAGTATCCAGCATCAGGTCTCCAATTACCCCTACTTTTAATCCGGCGACCCTATCAAATAAATTATCGAAATCTGTAACAGCCATAAATGCTTAATCTTTTTTACTGTTTGCTATAGAAAGATAGTAAACAGGAATACCCAGTAACACAATACCTAAACCGATACCGGCATAAAGCGGTTTAAAATTGATGAGCAGAACACAAAATACCAATGCCATCAAAATATAGATTGCCGGCAGCACCGGGTACCCAAATGCTTTGTAAGGCCTTTCTGCATCGGGCCTGGTTTTACGCAGTTTAAATATGCCGATGATGGTAATGGCATAAAACAATACCACCACAAAGGCGATCATATCCAGCAAATCCCCATATTTGCCACTTAAGCAAAGTATGGAAGCCATGATACATTGAGCCCATAAAGCATATTCAGGCACTGCATGCCTGTTAAGGGTGGCCGCTTTTTTAAAGAACAATTTATCTTTCGCCATGGCATTATAAACACGGGCACCGGCAAGTATCAATCCATTATTACAACCAAAAGTTGAGATCATGATCATTACAGCAATTACATAAGTGCCGATATCTCCAAATATGGCCTGGCTGGCTGATACTGCCACCCTATCCTGCGGGGCAGATGCAATACCACTCAAAGGCAACACGCTTAAATACATAACATTAGCCAATACATAAATAATGGTAACAATTAAAGTACCCAGGAAAAGTGCCAGCCCGATATTGCGTTTAGGATTTTTTACTTCGCCAGCAATAAAAGTTACATTGTTCCAGGCATCGCTGCTGAAGATAGACCCTACCATTGATGCCGCAATGGCACCCAATACAGCAGAACCTGCTACGCCGCCAATCACCGCTCCTTCTGCATTTCGGCTTGTCATCTGCCATCCATCAGCCCAGTTAGCATTCCAGATATTGCTATCTGCTGCAAGGATAAAACCAAAAACGATCAATCCGAATAAAGAGATCAATTTTACCACTGTAAAACTGGTCTGTATCATAGTACCCCCTTTTACGCCCTTAGTATTGATATAGGTAAGAAAAATGATGAGTACAATAGAGACAAGCTGGGCTGTATAAATTTTAAAAGCTCCCAGCTGCAGTAATATATTTCCATCTGTTAGCTCAAGTGCAGGTATAAAATAGCCGGCAAATTTGCTGAAGGCCACCCCAACTGCTGCAATGGTTGCAGTTTGTATCACCGTAAAAAAACTCCAGCCATATAAAAATCCAGCCAGTGGGTTAAAAGCTTCTTTCAGGTAAACATATTGTCCGCCTGCTTTAGGGAACATAGCACTCAATTCCCCGTAACTCAGGGCTGCTGTAAGCGTCATAAAGCCTGTTATCACCCAAACGGCAATAAGCCAGCCTGCGCTACCCACATTACGGGCAATATCGGCACTTACAATAAAAATTCCTGAACCTATCATTGATCCTGCAACGATCATAGTAGCATCCAACAACCCAAGTGTTGGTTTAAAAGTGGCGGTTTGTTCTGGCATAGCTATTCCGGTTTATATCGGAACAAGATATAGAAATTGTGCGAATTATTGTTTTGATTCGGCTTTCATTTTTGCATTCATACCCTTTATCACATCCTGGGTAATGTTCAGGCTACTGTCTTTATATACCATATAATCCAGTCCTGTGCCCGTGGTAAAGATGTACATGAATTTTTTATCCTTGTTGTAATCGGCTAAGAAGGCTTTTAATTTTTGCTGTATATCCTCCATAATACCAAAGCTTTTTTCATTCAGCTTCTGGTTCAGCTCTTGCTTGCGACTATCAATTTTTTGCTGCTGGTCAATTAATTTACCCTGGAATATCTGTGCTTCCTGCTCTGTAATGGCAGCACCTTTTTTTAAAAAATTATCTTTTTGAGCCTGCAGGCTACGGTAGCCGTTTTCATGTTCCAGGTCAATAGCTTTCATTTCTGATTCCAACTCCCGGCGTCTTTCCTTTATATAAGTAATGTTTTCATTCAGCGAATCAAGCTCTACGTATGCCAGGGGAGGTCTTTCACTATTGGTATCAGCAGTCGTAAAATTGCTGGTAGATTTTGCTGTAAGAACTTTAGCATTACGGCCCGAAAAATTATAATAATACAGGAACCCCACAGCAATTATCAAAACAATATTTAAACCCAGGGAAAAATTTTTATTCATACTTCTTATTTAGCGGCAATATACTTACAAACTCCTACAGGGGCAATAATTTTGATTTTTTTTAGGAAAGGGTTAACGCTCTATAGGATACTTTAAATACACTTTTATTATGCAGTTTCATTTAATTTCGCCCAAATTTTGTAACACTAACCGACCTCTAAAACTTATGATTTTAAAAATACTTACTGTTGCCGGCCTTGCTACTTTTGAAATTTATGCTGCTATTCCTGCAGGTTTCGCTTTTGGCTTATCCCCCTGGGCTATATTTTTTGCAAGTCTTACAGGTGGCCTCATAGGGGTTTTTGTTGCTGCTTTTTTGGGGGATAAAATAAGAGCCATGTTCAATAAGAACAAAACCCCTAAAGAGAGTGCTAAAAAACATCCAATGGTACTCCGGCTCTGGAATAAGTACGGTATTATCGGCCTGGGTTTTCTTGGTACTATTGCTGTTGGAGCTCCCATAAGTTTAGCTGTTGGTATTGGCTTAAATGCAAATATTAAAAAACTGGTAACCTGGTGTTGCATCGGTGTGTTAACACGTTGTATTGTATTCACATTGGTAGGGTATTATGGCTTAAAGTTACTTTAAGTGTTAACCTTAATATGATATATCTGCTACCTTTTCCCTTTGGTCCCTCAACCCCAGATATTGACCTATTTATTTCCCATATTGATACCCTTCTTCAATTATTAAAAGATAGTTCCAAAAAATCTGCATTTTATTATCTTTTTTCATTAATTGTTATATGCATCTAATATCCTTTACTATCCTACATTTCAGAACAATACAATCATTTTAGTAAAGTAGCTTTTCCATTATCTGAATGGCATATACCGTTTCCTTTTTATTAACATTTAGTTGGCATACTATTTGAAATTGTTGGTTTTCATACTAATAGATGCTATTTCATGGTACAAAGGACTTATTTTTTAGCAAAATTTTTAACTGTTACACTTTGCTTAAGTATAGCTCTTTACGCATGCAATAATAATGATTATGATAAAACTGCTACTACGGAAAGCAGCACAGAAACTATGGTAGATACAATGACAATGCCTGCAGCTACGCCAATGGCTGATACTGCTATAATAAATATAAATAATACTAACCCTATAGTAACAACTGCCCAAACGGGAACCGCCAAACCAAATCCTGCAAAAAAGGGCCTAAAAGGTAAAGCTTCGGCCAAGCCCGAAATGCCTGCAAAAGCTGATGCCAAAATGCTGGCGGATGAGAGTGGAGTATATCCCATTGTTGATATTATGGCTTCTTTTCCGAATGGATATAACGGTTTACAAAGCTATTTTGACAAAAACCTGGAATATCCCGCTGATGCAACTAATGAAGGTGTAGAGGGTACAGTGAAAGTTACTTTTGTTGTTGACGAAAATGGTAAACTTATTTCACCACAGATCAGCGGGGGGAATTTAGGATATGGACTTGAAGCTGAAGCGTTGAGGGTTGTAAAAAAAATGCCGGTTTGGAATCCTGCAAAAGCTAATGGAAAAAATGTAAAAACAAGGGTGACATTACCAATACGTTTTCAACTTATTTAAAAACTGGTGCTGTAAATTAATGATAAGTTATCATAGGGATCGGCACTACAATTATTTACGGAATTACATTTGCGCAAATAAAAAAACAATTTTTTATCATAAAAACAACTTACTGATTTTTTAGCATTTTTATTTTATCCCCCCAGAAATAAAGAAACTGATTAAACAAAATCAAGTGCGAAAAGTTTAACCAAAATCTTATTATGAAAATTAATCCGAACAGTAACATTCTACAAAGCCGAATGATTATTGAATCCATAAAAGGAAATCCGAGAATGCAGAAACTATTATATGATCAATATGCCGACAGTATGTTTGCCGTGTGTATTAGATTTACCAATAATAAAGAAGACGCCCAGGATATCCTGCAGGAAGGTTTTCTGAAAGTTTTTAGAAACCTCCATAACTTCAGGGAAGACGGATCATTCGAAGGATGGATCAGAAAAATAATCAAGAATACAGCTCTTACCTATTTAAGAGATAATAAAAAATATAATCATCAGGCCGATTTGAATTTTGGAATAGAGGATAAAGAACACAATGCCCTTGACAAACTGGCTGAAAAAGATATTGTAAATATTGTTACCACTCTACCTTCGGGTTACCGCAAGATCTTTGTCATGCACATCATTGAAGGTTATAATCACCGGGAAATTGCCAGCATTCTGGATTGCAGTGAAGGAACTTCAAAATCTCAATTTTACAGGTCGAGAAAAAGAATACAGGAAACTTTGAAAAAATCAGCCTGAAACTGAGATTACCTTTTTAGAAATTTTCCTTTTGTTAATCCATCCATAACCTCATCTTTAAGGCTACGGCTTACAGGTATACGGTGATTGGCTATACAAATTTCATTACCGTCAATGCTTTCAATCTTTGCTGCAGCAACTATGAAAGATTTATGCACTTTAATAAAACGGTTTACCGGTAAATATTCTTCAACAGATTTAAATGTAAGGTAACTGATGTACTTTTTTTGAACAGTATGTATGGTTACATAATTCTGCAAAGCTTCTACAAAGAGTATATCATCATATACAATTTTAACCAGGGTATTATCAACTTTTACAAAAAAGTATTCCTCTGTAACAGCTTCAGGTTTATCCTGCCTTAATTCTATCCTATCTCTGGCCCTTAATGCAGCTTTTAAAAATCTCTCAAATGATATAGGCTTTACCAGGTAATCCAGTGCATTTACATCAAAACCTTCGGTTGCATATTGAGGATAAGCGGTCGTAAATATAATGGCGGGCGGGTTGCTGAGTGTTTTTAAAAAATCAAGGCCTGTTATCTTAGGCATCTCAATATCCAAAAATACCAGCTGCACATTTCCGGTACCCAACAGGTTGTTTGCACTAAGGGCATTATCAAATTCATCCAGCAGGTTAAGAAAATCAATATCCCTGATATATTCCTTTAAGCCATTTCGTGCCAGGGGTTCATCATCTATAATGATACAATTGATAATCATGATTTCGCTTTTTAAATTTTAATCATCAGTTCTGCTGTAAACCTATCTATGCCATCATGTATTTTAATTTCATGTTTTCCAGGATATAGTAAGGCCAGCCTTCGCTTAACATTATTCAGGCCTATGCCACTATGCTTCTCAATTGCTTTTATGCCTGCTTCTTTTGAATTATAAATAGTGAACTTCAGTACACCTTTTTCTAACTGAATACTGAGCTTTATAAAATTAGGTTCGTCTTTATGATGCGATATATGTTTAAAAGCATTCTCCAGGAAAGGGATCAATAATAAAGGTTCTATTTGAGCTCCGGTAACATCAGTCGCATGGCTAAACTCAACAGAAAAATTTTCATTCTTACGTAATTTTTGCAGGTCTATATAATCTTTAAGGTAATCAATTTCTTTTTCGATGACAATTGTTTTACCATTCATTTCATATAACTGGTAGCGGAGCATGGTAGAGAATTTATGCAAAGCTTCTCTTGCAGCTGTATTAGTTTTGTCGATAAGAAAATAAACGGAGTTGAGTGAATTGAACAGGAAGTGCGGATTGATCTGTGATTTTAAAAAATTAAGCTCCGCTTCAGCTTTTTCTTTTCCCATCTCTACCATGTTCTGTTGCATCCTTGTATAATCCAGCATCAATTTAACAGCTGCGCCCGATAAGACCAGGAAAAAATGCGGGATCACATTATCATAGATCCTTGCTTTTAAATTACCGGTAAGATTAAACAACAAAGGGTTACCCAGCAGGCGCCCAAGCAGGTTCATCTTTATAATACTGCTGATCACTATCATGAGCATAATGGCAATAGCAAACCAGAAATATTGTTTTTTATATAGCAGTTTTGGTATGAGCAGGTAATTAGTTATATATACCATGATGGCCAGGTCTACTACTTTAATTAGGGTGACTTTGAAAGCTGTGCTTTCCAAAGCATAATCTTCGTAGCGTAAAAAAAACCATAATCCAAAAATCAACATCCACAATATAAGGTGGTGCAGTTTATACTTAATAAAAAAGGCGGCGTTGTGCATATATCAAAATAAAAGTACAAATTCCTTTTGTCAATAAGCATTACAGCAGTGGGTGAATTTACCTGACGAAATGCATTTTTCCTTTTTGTCAGGAACTATTGCCCATTGGTGTAAAATACTATAATACATGCTGAAGTTTTTTCAATCTTGTAAAACAAAAACACCAGTCATGAAACCAATTTGCTGCCTGTACATATTGATAGCCTTTATTTCTTTAAATAGTTGTGCTCAAAACAAAAATGGTAATAAGCCTGAAGTAAACAAAAGCTACCGCATTGGAGGACGATGTGAGGGCTGTGAAGCTGTGTTTGAAAGCCCTTTACCATTAAGCCAATTACCATGGATTGATACCCTTCCGGATTTTAGTGAGGCTGGGCCAAAGCTCATCATTAGTGGTATCATTTACAAAGTAGATGGAAAAACACCAGCAAAAGATGTAGTACTATTTATTTATCATACGGATCAGAGTGGAATCTATTCAAACAAACTCAATGAAAAAGGACTTGCCCGGACCCAGGGCTATATACGTGGCTGGATGAAAACGAATGAAAAGGGACAATACAGGTTTTATACTTTGCTCCCGGCATCGTACCCAAATTCAACAGCCATAAAACATATACACCCGGTAATTAAAGAGCCCGGCAAAAATGAATACTACATTGATGAATTCATTTTTGATATCGATCCCTTTTTAACGCCTGAAAGAAAGGCCCAGGTTAAAGAGGCACGTGGAGGAGATGGATTGATCAAATTAAAAAATGAAAACAATGTATTGACCGGGGAAAGAGATATTTACCTGGGTAAAAATATCCCTGATTATCGCATCAATATGTGACCTGTTAATTGTTATTAATATAATACTGCCTTGCTTATTAGCAGTTTAATAGTTCATAAATTATGGTATAAATATTGTGATTCAGTACTTGGGATTGTTATATCCCGGCCTTATACCATTTAACCTTAATTTTTATGAGCGCAGCAATAACTTCCGTTAATCAAAAACTTCAGGATAAACTCCAAAACCTTGTTTCTTACCTCTTTGAGGTAAACATGGGTTTTGAGACAATTGCTGAAGAAATTGAGTGTACTAATTTAAAGACTGCTATGATCGCATTATCAGTAGAAAGTAAGCAATATGCTGAAGAGATCAGTGTACAACTCCAATCATTTAATATTGCTAAGCCTTCTATGAGTGCAGAATCATTTTGGGACCGGGTTGAATCAGATATGCATAAGCAGGCAAATCTTTACAAGGGTGGAGAGATTACTGCACTTTGCAATAATTGCGAAACTTATTTCAAGCAATTTTATGAAGATGTGTTGAAGGAATATTTTCCTTTGAAAAATTTTAAAGATATCATCACGTATCAATTATTTGCAACGCAATGTGCATTCATGAAAATAAGGTTATTGAATTCCCTCCGTTTCTCCAATAATGATGTAGTTAATTAATTTTTACAATAAAAAAGGAGTAAGAAATTAATCTTACTCCTGTATACAAATTCGTGTTCTAATTTATCCTCGGGATTAATTACTCTTCGTCATCAAAGCTCATCGCTTCTTTGGTAGTCATCAACAGTTCGTATTCTTCCTTGCTTCCTACGATCATGTTCTCAAACTCACGTAATCCTGTTCCGGCTGGTATATGATGTCCGGTAATAACGTTTTCCTTCAATCCAAGCATTTCATCTGTTTTACCTTGTATCGCAGCAGAACTCAATACTTTGGTTGTTTCCTGGAAAGATGCAGCAGATATCCAGCTATGTGTACCCAATGACGCCTTGGTAATACCCAGCAGCAACGGTGAAGAAGTTGCAGGTGAAGCATCACGGAACTCAGCTAATTTTTTATCTGCCCTTCTCAGTACAGAATTCTCTTCACGTATCTCACGGAGTGTAACGATCTGTCCAGATTTTAATTTAGTGCTGTCACCAGCTTCTGTTACAACTTTTTTATCGTAGATGTAATCATTCTCCGTGTTAAAGTCTAAACGATCTTCTGTATCTCCCTCAAGGAATTTAGTATCCCCAGCATCTTCGATCCTGATTTTACGCATCATCTGGCGAACAATAACTTCCACGTGCTTATCATTGATCTTCACACCCTGTAAGCGGTAAACTTCCTGTATCTCGTTCACAACGTATTCCTGAACAGCAAATGGTCCTTTAATAGCTAAGATATCGATAGGAGCAGTCTGTCCGTCACTCAAAGCAGCACCGGCTTTTACAAAGTCACCATCCTGTACCAGGATCTGACGGGATAATGGAACCAGGTATTTTTTTACAACACCATCTTTTGCTTCAACAATGATCTCCCTGTTACCACGCTTAATAGCACCAAAAGCAACCACACCATCAATTTCACAAACTACTGCAGGGTTACTTGGGTTACGGGCTTCAAATAATTCTGTTACACGAGGCAGACCACCTGTAATATCCTTCAGCTTACTTAATATCCTTGGAATTTTCACCAATACCTGTCCGCTTCTTACATCACTTCCTTCTTCGATCACAATATGTGACCCTACTGGTAAGTTGTATGATTTTTTCTCCTTACCTTCTACAATAATAACAGGTAATTTGGTTTTATCTTTTGTTTCAATAACCACTTTTTCACGGTGACCGGTTTGCTCATCCGCTTCATCACGATAGGTTATACCTTCGATCAGACTTTCAAAATGAATTTTACCATGTACTTCAGCAACAATTACGTTGTTGAACGGATCCCATGTACAAATGATATCACCTTTAGAAACTTTCTGACCGTCTTTCACATTTAAAATTGCACCATAAGGAATATGTGATGTGTTTAGCAAACGATCGCTCTTAACATCAATATTTCTGATCTCACCTGTACGGCCAATAACAACATTTATTTTTTTGCCCTGTGCATCTTCTGTATGTACTGTACGTAAACCATCAAACTGTAATGTACCATCAAACTTAGCAGGTAAGGTAGATTCTACCGAAGCAGAACCAGCCACACCACCCACGTGGAAAGTACGTAAAGTTAACTGTGTACCCGGCTCACCAATCGACTGGGCTGCAATGATACCAACAGCATCACCTCTTTGTGCAAGCATTCCGGAAGCAAGATTTTTACCATAGCATTTTACACAAACACCACGCTTACTTTCGCAGGTTAATACCGAACGTATTTCAACAGTTTCAATTCCGCTTTCATCAATATGCTTTGCCATTTCTGCACTGATCTCTTCACCGGCACTTAATAATAATTCCTCCGAAACCGGATGGAAAACATCATGTAAGGACATGCGGCCTTCAATCCTATCGCTTAAAGCTTCAATGATATCTTCATTATCTTTTAATGCAGAGGTTGCAATACCACGTAGAGTTCCACAATCTTCTTCATTAATAACCACATCCTGGCTAACATCCACCAAACGACGTGTTAAGTAACCGGCATCCGCTGTTTTCAAAGCCGTATCGGCCAGACCCTTACGGGCACCATGCGTAGATATAAAATATTCCAATACACTCAGGCCATCTTTAAAGTTGGCAAGAATAGGATTCTCAATGATCTCACTACCTGATGAACCAGATTTACGTGGTTTAGCCATCAATCCCCTTAATCCTGCAAGCTGCTTGATCTGCTGCTTACTACCACGGGCACCACTGTCAAGCATCATATAAACAGAGTTAAACCCTTGCTTATTGGCTGCCAACTCCTGAATTAAAGTTTCTGTTACTTTAGTATCCACACGACTCCAGATATCAATGATCTGGTTGTAACGCTCATTGTTGGTAATTAAACCCATATTGTAGTTATCCCAAACTTCGGCAACCTCTGTTTGTGCATTCTCTACCAATAAGGCTTTAATTTCCGGAATGATCAGATCGTTGATGTTGAACGATAGTCCACCACGGAATGCCATGCGGTATCCCAATGTTTTAATATCATCCAAAAATTTAGCAGTGATGGGAACACTTGTCCACTTGATAATATCACCGATAATTTCACGCAGTGCTTTCTTTGTTAAAAGCGTATTTATGTAACCAACAGTTTTTGGAACGTGCTGATTGAATATTACACGACCAACTGTGGTATCTAATAATTTATTGGTAAGGCTACCATCTGCATTACGGAAGTCAACTTTTACTTTGATGTTAGCATGCAGGTCGATCACTTTTTCATTGTAGGCAATGATCACTTCTTCAGGAGAATAAAATGATTTGCCTTCGCCTTTTACTATTTCTTCAGGTGTTGATTTTTTTCCTTTGGTGATGTAATACAATCCAAGTACCATGTCCTGCGAAGGAAGGGTAATTGGTGTACCATTTTGAGGGTTCAGAATATTGTGTGAAGAAAGCATCAGTAACTGGGCTTCCAAAATTGCAGCACTGCTCAAAGGCACGTGAACCGCCATCTGGTCACCATCAAAATCGGCGTTGAAGGCCGTAGTTACCAACGGGTGTAATTGTATCGCTTTACCTTCGATCAATTTTGGCTGGAAGGCCTGGATCGACAAACGGTGAAGTGTTGGGGCCCTGTTCAACATAACCGGGTGGCCCTTTAATATATTTTCAAGAATATCCCAGATGATGGCTTCTTTTTTATCAACCAG
>JAYUYX010000132.1:0-12050 GCA_043752205.1 Chitinophagaceae bacterium | reverse complement strand
CATTGATTTTTCCAACTCTTAACCCTATGGCTTCTGCATTCCTCACTCCGGTTTTAAAAATAAAATAGATAAAAGGATAATACTGAGAATGCTTAAATGCTGAACGCTTAGGAGTAAAAGTATCGTTTCTAAAAGCCTCTAAAACTTTACTAATTTCTCCCGCAGTAAATGGCTTTCTTTTGGAGCTAACAACCTTTCTTACTTTTTTGGGCTTAATATCTGCAACTGGATTTACTTTCCAAACTTTCATTTTCACAAGCCACCTTACAAAGTGCTTCAACATGGTAAGTCTTCTATTGTAAGTTGTTGCACAGAATACTTCTTGATTATATTTTATGAGTACATTTTTTTCATCAACATTCTCCCACTTTTTTATCATGTTCCTAAAAGCATTGTAATTGACATTCTTTTCGCAATCCATGTTCAAATTTGTAGTTACCCACTCTTCATAAAGCTGAACTAATGACCTAATTACCGGAGTTTTTACTGGGCTGCCCTTATATTTTATTAATGATTCATCAAAGCTGTCTAAAGCAATGTCTCTTTCAATTTCTAAAGCAATTCTTTTGGCTTGAGAAAGATTTATCTTATTGTAAGCAGAAAGCGTAATTAAATATCTTACTCCTTGATACCTCCATCTTAATCTTAGTCTTGACCTGTAATTTTCTATACTTACAGTTCCTTTTTGGTTTTTGATACCCATTTGATACCCAAATTTGAGGTGAAAGGCATCATTTGAATAATTATCAAGAAGTGAATGTGGAAGTAATTTGAAAGGTTTATTTAGCCTAAAATGCAGATTATCAACACAAAAAATCCTGCCGAAGCAGGATATAATTTTGTGGAGAGTATCGGGGTCGAACCGACGACCTCTTGCATGCCATGCAAGCGTTCTAGCCAACTGAGCTAACCCCCCAAAGGATTGCAAATATAGTGGCAGCACACCTGCCTTCAAAATCATTTTTTAGTTCTGCTTATTTGCAGGAGAGACTGGATTTGTATTATTACCTGGATTTACTTTACCCGGAGCTGATTCCAATGATTTTAAGGCATCAAGGTTTTGGCGGGCCAGCACAAAATTGCTATCTAATGCCAAGGCCCTTTCAAAGTACATTTTTGCTTCTGCTTTTTTGTCAAGGTCATATAAGGTTAATGCCTGTATATTGTATATCCCGGCTTTTAAAAAAGTTCTACCAACCTGCTCACCTACATTATAGCTCACAGTGTATTCAGGCTTGAACTGAAGTTTTTCAGTACTGTTAGCTGTTACCAGGCATTCGGCTAATCGTTTAATGCTATACTGTAACTCCATCAAAGTATAAGCGTGGTAAGGGCTTTGAGTTTTTGCATACAGTTTTTCAAAAACGGTTATAGCTTCTTTTGGCTGATTTAATTTATCGAGACTAATCCCTTTCATTTCCAGCAATACCAGATCATCAGGTTTTACTTTTAATCTTTTATCGGCCCAGTAATAACATTGTACATAAGAATTCTGCTGCAGGTATAGCATGGCTAAAGTATCTTCATAAACCGAATTGGCTCCCTGCTCATTTACATAATAGCTTAAAGCTGTAATGCCTGTTGCAAGATCGCCACTGGCCACTGCCTGTTTAAAAACCTTAACATGTGCATTATTTGATGCAGAAACTGGTGCAGATTTGGTACCCTGAGCTATAGAAATGTTAGCAACAAATACAACACTAAATACAAGCAGTAGTTTTTTCATTTTCTTTTTTTTGAAGGCTCAAATTAATTAAAAAACCGGAAATCAATTCCGGTTTCATTCATCAAGACCGATATTATATTTTAATCACCCCATATTTCTTCTTTTCCTTCCAGCCAGCTTTTTACCAACCCTGTAGTTACTGATTTTGGCCTTTCCAGCGGGAAGCCCAGGGCCCTGTCCCAGCAAAGGCTTGCCAACACACCTAACGACCTTGATACACCAAATAGAACCGTATAAAATTCATATTCAACCATTCCGTAATGCACCAGCAATGCACCACTATGGGCATCCACGTTAGGCCACGGATTTTTAATCTTTGCAATAGATCCTAAAACAGGAGGCACTGCTTCATAAATATTCCACACAGTTTGAACCAGTGGATCATCGGGCATGTGCTTTTTTCCAAATTCCATCTGTGCTGTAAAACGTGGATCAGTTTCCCTTAATACAGCATGGCCATAACCAGGTACTACTTTGCCTTCGCTTAAAGTCTTTTTAACGTATTCTTCGATCTGTGTTTTGGTTGGTATAGCAGTCCCTATGCTTTCACGCATTTCATAGATCCATTTTATTACTTCCTGGTTGGCCAGTCCATGTAAAGGACCGGCAAGCCCATTCATACCTGCAGCAAAACATAAATAAGGATCGCTTAATGCCGAACCTACGAGATGTGTTGTATGTGCAGACACATTACCACCTTCATGATCGGCATGAATTGTCATGTACAAGCGCATCAATTCATGAAACCCCTCTTCTTCATAACCCATCATGTGTGCAAAATTTCCAGACCAGTCTAACAGGCCATTGGGTTGTATATGCTCGCCATTTTTGTATTTACGGCGATAGATATAGGCTGCAATACGAGGAAGCCTGGCAATGAGGTCCATAGAATCATCAAATACCGCATCCCAATACTCTGCTTTGCTCATGCCTTTTGCATATCGTTTTGCAAAATTACTTTCGGTTTGCAAACTCATAATAGCAACTACAAATTGAGTCATAGGATGTGCACTAACGGGCAATGCCTCAATGGTATCAAAAACATAATTGGGCACATGACTGCGTCTTTGCCAGGTGCTGCTTAAATGTTGTACCTCTTCTTCCGTTGGCAATGAACCTACCAGCATCAAATAAAATAATCCTTCCGGCAAAGGTTCTGTACCATCCGGTGCCTTTGGAAGTTTCTCTCTTAATTCAGGAATAGAATAACCCCTGAAACGAATTCCATCCTGGGCATCTAATAAAGAGGTTTCAGATACTAAAGCAGTAATACCCCGCATGCCCTGGTATATCTGGCTTAAGGTTACTTCTCCAATAACTTTTTCGCCATGCTCTTTAAGCATACTCTTAATATCCGATGCAATCTCATCAGCCTTTTCTTTAAACCTGTCTTTTATGATACCCATAAACTATTTATTATAAATTGAGACCATTTGTTATCTGAAAAATGTCTTTTTATTCAACACTTATACCCAATAAGTAACTGATTTTTTAAGATGTTTAAAATTACGATGCTGAAGACTTTAAAACAAAAGTTTTACCACAAAGTTTGTAGAAACATACAAGGTCTACTTTTACTTAGGCGCCTTTTTATAGAGGTATAGCGCCAGCAGGCCAAAAAGGAAATTAGGTGTCCAGGCTGCAAGAAAGGGAGTAAAATTTCCTTTGGTAGCAAATACCAAAGAGAACCGCCCAAAGAGAATATACAAAACACTAATAATTACACCTATTGCCAGGTGTAGGCCGCTCCCACCCCTTATTTTACGGGAGGCCAATACTGCACCAATAATGGTTAGTATGAGTACTGAAACAGGTATGGCGTCCCGGTTATACCGTTCCACTAACAGGGTATTCAACATTTCGGAACCACGTAATCTTTCTAATTTAATAAATTCATCGAGTTCGGGAGTTGGCAACTGGTCTTTAAGATATTCATCTTTTCGGAGGTCACGGGGTTTAAAATTATAACTGATCAGCATCTCAGGTATTTTATTGATCCGCTCAGAAATACTATCAAGCCGCCTTTCTTCCACATTAAATAATTTCCATTTATTAACAGTTGTATCCCAACTGAACTGATCGGAACGTAAATTATAAACGAGTTTTTGTTTTTGAAACTTTTGCACAAAAAATCCATTGCCTGATCTTAAGACAGTATCATAACCTCTTATACCTACATAGGTATCAGCATCAATTTTAAAATAAAGTTTTTGTTTATAATTAGAATTGTTGCTTTCGGGTGCTACCGGGCCGTCTATATATTTTGATTCAAAATTGCTCCATTTTAAATTTGCCTTGGGCACCACGTATTGATATCCGAACCATAAAACAATGGATAAAAAAATGCCGCCAACTACATAAGGTAGTAAGAACCTTCTAAAACTTACCCCACTGCTTAGTATGGCAATTATTTCTGACCGGCCGGCCATTTTGCTGGTAAAAAATATTACTGCAATAAAAACAAAGAGTGGAAAAAGCATGGCATCTATACGTGGTATAAAGCCAAAATAATAATCGGTGATGATCTTAGATACCGGCAGTTTTGATTTTACAAAATTATCTGTTTTTTCGCTCACATCAACAACCACTACAATTGCAGTTAACAATATAAGGCAAAAGAAAAATGTGGTCAGGTATTTTAGCAGTATGTACCGGTCTAGTTTTTTCATACACTTACGTATAGACAAAAGTAACTGAAATGGAACTGGTAAAGAAATGCGTTAGTGAAGAATTTGTGAAGATTGATTAAGAGGGTTTAGATGGGTTAGGAATTTTTATGATTACCAACTAAACTTACTAAACCATCTAAACCTTATAAGCTAAAGAGCTTATTGCTTTAGCTGCAATCCAACCGGTTGTCCATGCATTTTGAAAATTATAGCCACCCGTAATGCCATCCACATTCATGATCTCACCTGCAAAAAACAGGCCTGCATATTTTTTGCTTTGCATGGTATTAAAATCAATCTCAGTTACTTGTACTCCACCCGCCGTTACGAACTCTTCTTTAAAAGTGGTTTTACCTTTTACTGCATATTCATCTGCACATAAATTTTTGATGAGTTTATTTTGTTCTTTAGCAGGAAGATCTGCCCAGCGCATGTCAGGATGTATTGCTGACCTGTTTAAAAGATATTCCCACAAACGGTTGGGAAGACTGAAAGGATTGCGGTTCATTATTTTTTGAGGTGCCAGCTCAAATCGAAGCTTTTGTATTTTATCACGAAGGCTGTTTTCGTTGAACTCCGGTATCCAGTTTACCAGGATAGAAAAATGATAATTATTTGCAGCCAGTTCTTTGGCTCCCCAGGCTGAGAGTTTTAATATGGCAGGGCCGCTCATTCCCCAATGTGTAATTAATAAAGGGCCTTCTTCTGCAAGCCTGGATCCTATGATCTTTACTGATACATTTTCAACACTGATGCCCATGAGTGCAGTTACTGCATTGCCAGGCATATTAAAAGTAAATAAAGACGGAACAGGCTCTTCAATATTATGCTCAGCTTTTTGTAACCAACTGTACTGCGTTATTTTTGGATACCCTCCACTTGCTATGCAAACATAATCTGCCTGTAAAAATGATCCGTCTGCAAATTGAAGGTTGAATTTTTTATCAGTGGCCGTTTGTTCAGTAATTACCAGCTCCTTTACTTCTTTATTCATCATGATCTCTACATGATATTTATCAGCTTCTTTTACGAGGCAATCAATAATGGTTTGAGAATTATCTGTAACAGGGAACATTCTGCCATCGGCTTCAGTTTTTAAAACCACGCCTCTTGCAGCAAACCATGCAATGGTATCTGTTGTAAAAAAATGATGAAATGCTTTTTTTAAAAAGGAAGACCCCCTGGGATATTTCTTGATCATATCTGCAATGCTGTAACAGGCATTTGTAACATTGCAACGACCGCCGCCACTTACTTTTACTTTACTTAAAATTTTACTGGATCTTTCCAGGATGATTACTTCCAGTAGCGGATTTAACCGGGCAGCGTTAACGGCACAAAAAAAACCTGCAGCACCTCCTCCAATTACAACCAGGCGAGTTTTATTCATGCTATGAAAATTATATGCTGCATAATGGATGCTTGATTACCGGAATATCAATAATCCGAACAAAGATCTGCATTTGCTTTTTCGGCAACTTCTATAACAGTAAAGGAAGATAAAATATCTGCCTTGCCTTTTTGAATACAGATATCATGTTCGTAATGTGCCGAAGGTTTTCCATCTGCCGTTCGGATAGTCCAGCCATCTTTATCATGAAAAACATCTTTAGTGCCCATGTTTATCATAGGTTCAATAGCAATTACCAGCCCTTCTCTTAATTTTGCACCCGTACCTCTTTTACCAAAATTAGGCACCTGGGGTTCTTCATGCAAACTTCGGCCCAGCCCATGTCCTACAAGGTCTCTTACAACCCCATAGCCATGTTTATTTTCCGTATGATCCTGTATAGCGAATGCAATATCACCAACACGGTTGCCTATTATTGCTTTTTCAATTCCTTTATACAACGACTCTTTGGTAACCTTCATCAATTGTTTAACATCATCACTTATCTCTCCAACACCAAAAGTATAAGCACTGTCTCCATGAAATCCATTTTTATAAACGCCAACATCCACTGAAACAACATCACCACTTATCAGTTCCCTGTTTGTTGGAAATCCATGAACCACTGCATCGTTTACTGATATGCAACAGGTATATGGAAAACCATGGTATCCTATAAAAGAAGCTGTAGCCTTATTGTCTTTAATAAACTCTTCAGCGATCTTATCAAGGTATAAAGTAGTTACACCAGGCTTAATAAAAGATGCTACCAAAGCAAGTGTTTCACTTACCAGTAAACTGCTTTCCCTCATCAGTTCTATTTCTGTCTTGCTTTTATATTGAATCATGATCTTTTATGTTTTGTCATTCCGTCCGCAGGACTTTGTCGAGAGGTACGGAGAATCTATCTTTTAAGCAAGATAACAGATTTCTCCTTTGTTGAAATGACACTGTCTTTCTATAGCAAACCCCGACTTTTTCAGTCGGGGCTTAAGTGTTATCTTTTAAGTCCCCGTAAGGCCCGCCCGGATGACTCGGTCGGACGGGGGTGAATAATTTATATTCCTGCAGAAACCTGCTGTCTTCCCTGTATCCTTCCACTGCTCATCAATCCATCGTACTGGCGCATTAATAATTGGGTTTCTATTTGCTGTAATGTATCTAAAATTACGGCTACCATAATCAAAAGGGATGTACCTCCAAAGAAAGTAGCGAAACCCTGTTGCATTCCAAATATCAATTCAATAATACCAGGTAAAATACCAACAAATGCCAGCAATATTGCTCCCGGTAAAGTGATCCTATCCATAATAGTTCCGATATAATCTGCAGTGGGTTGACCAGGTTTAACACCAGGTATAAAACCGTTGTTGCGTTTTAATTCGTCGGCCATTTGCTTAGGATTAAATATAAGTGCCGTGTACAAGAATGTAAATGCTATAACCGCAATGGAATAAATAACCATGTATCCAACTTTGGTATGGTCAGTAAAATAGGCAGTCCACGTAGCTGACCCACCCGCCGAAAATAATGTTGGTAAGAAAAGTATTGCCTGAGCAAAGATGATTGGCATTACACCCGATGCATTAACTTTTAATGGTAAAAAATTTCTTGCACCCCCAAACTGGCGGTTACCTACTATCTGCTTGGCATAGTTTACCGGAACTTTTCTGGTACCCTGTACCAATAATATAACTCCCAATATTACTGCTATCAACAATACTATCTCAATTAAGATTATTAAAATACCACCTGCACCTCTTGTCATTCTTGCAGCCCACTCCTGTCCAAATGATTCGGGGAGGCGGGCAAGAATACCAACCATGATGATGATAGAAGTACCGTTTCCTAAACCTTTGTCAGTGATCTTTTCGCCCAGCCACATTACAAACAAAGTACCTACGGTAAGAATAACTACAGTTGATACCCAAAAGTATGCACTGAAAGCAGGAATGATAGCTTCGACATTTCCCGGGCTTTTTAAATAACCGATATAAGCTGCTGCCTGGAAGGCCGTAACTAAAACTGTTAGGTAACGTGTCCACTGGTTGATTTTTTTTCTGCCGCTTTCTCCTTCTTTTTGAATTTTAGCCATTTGAGGAACCAGAATGGTCATCAACTGCATAAAGATAGAAGCAGAGATATAAGGCATGATGCCCAATGCAAAAATCGATGCTTTAGAAAAAGCACCTCCTACAAAAGTATCCAGCAAGCCAAGCATACCGGATTCGGTACTTGTTGCCAGGGTTGCTAATTTATTGGGGTCAATACCAGGTAATACTATAAATGAACCTATACGATAGATAAAGATCAACATTAACGTGAACATGATCTTATTGCGTAGCTCCTCTATGCTCCAGATATTCTTAAGTGTTGTAATGAACTTCTTCACAGAATTTAAACGATTTAAGTGATTTGCGCTAAATTAAAAATGACCCTCGCTTTTAGCGGGGCCGGGCAAATATCGGGAAATTATTTAATAATCTCGATAGAACCTCCGGCAGCTTCGATAGCTGCTTTTGCTTTTTCACTGGCAGCATTTACTTTAAAAGTAAATTTACCTTTCAGTTCTCCATTACCCAAAACCTTTACACTATCAAACTGGCTTATTATACCATTGATGTATAAGTTCTGAAGGCTGAATTCTGTGATACCATATTTTTCAGATAATGTATCAATCTGTCCCAGGTTTAAAACTTTAAACTCAATACGGTTGTTATTTTTAAAACCGCGTTTTGGTATCCGACGCTGAATAGGCATCTGTCCACCTTCGTGGGCCATTTTGCTTTTGTAACCGGCACGGCTTTGTCCACCCTTATTACCTTTGGTAGATGTACCACCTTTACCACTTGCTTCACCACGGCCAATTCTTTTTTCTTTGTGCGTTGCGCCCTTTGCAGGCTTAAGTGTGTGTAGTTTCATTTTTATTGATTTTGTACTTACGGGGAATCACCCCTCGCTTGTTAATTTGATAATTATTGAATTTGGTAATTTGATGATTTCGAGCCCATCTTCAAATCAGCTCATCATCAAATTGTCAAATTATAGTTCTTCCACTTTTATCAGGTGATTCACTTTTGTGACCATACCCAATATTTGAGGAGTAGCTTCTACTTCAACAGACGCATTCATTTTCCTTAACCCTAAAGCTACCATTGTTCTTTTCTGACGCTCCGAGCGGTCAATTACACTTTTAACCTGTGTTACTTTTATCTTTTTCATTGTATTGAGTTGTAAGTTGTAAGTTGTAAGTTGTAAGTAAATGCATACTTATAACTTATCACTTAGCACTTTATTTATCCGTTAAATACTTTCTTTAAAGAAATGCCACGTGTTTTTGCAACTGCAATTGGTTCACGTAAAGAAGCTAATGCTTTAAAAGTAGCTTTTACTACGTTGGTAGGATTAGCGGACCCAAGGTTTTTTGCTAATACATCCGTAATACCTGCTGCTTCTAAAACTGCCCTCATACTGCCTCCGGCAATTACACCCGTACCATGAGCTGCAGGTTTAATAAACACTTTGGCTGCGCCTTCCTTACTTAATTGTTCGTGAGGGATAGTGCCATGCATGATAGGAACTTTTATTAAATTCTTTTTAGCATCTTCAATACCCTTTGTTATAGCTTCCTGCACTTCTTTGGCTTTTCCCAAACCATGGCCAACAACACCAGCTTCGTTACCAACAACAACTAATGCAGAAAAACTAAAGGCACGACCACCTTTGGTTGTTTTTACAACACGGTTAATGGCAACAACCTTGTCTTTCAGTTCCAGGTCACCAGCTTTTACTTTATTCAATATTAAATTTGACATCTATTTTTTATTAGAAATTTTATAATTAAAAAACCAACCCGCCTTCTCTTGCACCTTCAGCAACTGCTTTAACACGACCATGGTAAATATATCCCCCACGGTCAAAAACTATTGTTGATATTCCAAGTTCTTTTGCTTTTGTTGCAATTGCAGCACCTACCATTTTGCTCTTTTCGATCTTTGGTGCTTTTTGTGCAAGGATATCTTTTTGCCTTGATGACGCAGCAGCTAATGTTACGCCGTTGTTATCATCAATTAATTGTGCATAGATATCACTGTTGCTTCTAAAAACACTTAACCTTGGTTTTGCTTCAGCACCGCTGATCTTTTTACGGATACGGTATTTGATTTTAATTCTTGCGCTACCTTTTGAATTCATGATCTTTATTTTTTTCCCGATTCTGCCGGGATGTTAATACTAATTTTTATTTACCTGCTGATTTACCTGCTTTTCTTCTCAACACCTCACCTGCAAACTTAACACCCTTACCCTTGTATGGTTCTGGCTTTCGTAAGCTTCTGATCTTTGCACAAACCTGTCCGATCAATTGCTTATCAATACTCTCAAAGCTGATCATCGGGTTCTGTCCTTTTTCCTGTGAAGTAGTAACAGATAATTCCTTGGGAATTTCAATAACTATATTATGAGAATAACCTAAAGCCAGGTCTAAAAGATTACCCTGGGCAGAAGCTTTAAAACCCACACCAACCAGTTCTAATTTTTTAGTATATCCTTCTGTAACACCTTTTACCATATTACCTACCAGTGAACGGTATAAACCGTGCATGGCACGATGGCGGATTTGATCGGTTGGACGGAGAACTTCTGCAGTACCGTCTTTGATATCGATCTTCATATCCCTGTCAAGGGTTTCTTTCAATGTTCCCTTTGGTCCTTTTACGGTAACTACATTTGCAGCATCAACTGTAATAGTTACACCAGCCGGAACTTCAATTATTTTCTTTCCTATTCTGCTCATTGTCGATTTTTTATTTGTTTTATTACTTGATCCGTGTTCAGCCACGACTGAGGCTTAATTATCAGGTCATTTTTAGTATTCAGTATTTAGTATGTAGTATTTAGATCCAGTCTTTGTACTGAATACTTTGTACTAAATACTATTTTAGTAAATGTTGCAAAGAACTTCTCCGCCTACATTTTGTGCCTTTGCTTCTTTATCAGTCATTACACCTTTAGATGTAGAAACAATAGCAACGCCTAAACCATTTTTTACACGCTTAAATTCATCTGGCTTTGCATACGTACGCAATCCCGGACGGCTAACTCTTTCCAAACTCTGTATTACAGGTAATTTGGTTGTAGTATCGTATTTCAAAGCGATCTTGATCAGGCCTTGTTTATTATCATCCTCAAATTTGTATTTTAAGATGTATCCTTTATCGTACAAGATCTCGGTGATACGCTTTTTCAGATTGCTTGCAGGTATTTCTACAATACGGTGATTAGCCATCTGTGCGTTACGAATTCTAGTTAAATAATCTGCGATTGGATCAGTAACCATTGTTATTTCAGTTAATTGATTAAATAATTTTTTTACAATGCGATATCCTTTGTCTTAGTACTAAGTACTAAGTACTAAGATTACCAGCTTGCTTTTGTTATGCCCGGTATTTTACCCTGCAATGCCATGTCACGAAACATATTCCTGGATAAACCAAAATGTCTCATGTAACCTCTTGGGCGGCCCGTAAGCTGGCAACGGTTTTTTAAACGAACCGGAGATGCGTTCTTTGGTAATAGATCCAAAGCTGCATAATCACCGGCTGCTTTTAAAGCAGCTCTTTTTTCAGCATACTTTGCAACCATTACTTCACGCTTTCTCTGCCTGGCTTCAATTGATTTCTTTGCCATAATTTTTTATAATTATTTCTTTACGTTTTTAAAAGGCATACCCATCTCTTTAAGCAATTCAAATGCTTCTTCGTTGGTACCTGCGGTGGTAACAAAAGTGATATCAAGACCGGTAATTTTATTTACCTTATCAATATCAATTTCCGGAAAAATGATCTGCTCAGTTACACCAAGTGTATAGTTTCCACGGCCATCAAACGATTTGTCGTTGATACCTTTGAAATCACGTACTCGTGGTAAAGACACAGAAACCAGTCGGTCTAAAAACTCATACATCTTAACTCCACGAAGCGTAACCCTTGCCCCAATAGGCATGTTTTTACGCAGCTTAAAGTTTGATATGTCTTTCTTAGACATGGTTGCCACTGCTTTTTGACCCGTTATGTTTGATAACTCATCAATAGCGATGTCGATCAGTTTTTTATCTGTTACAGCTCCGTTTACACCACGATTCAAACAGATCTTGGTTAAACGTGGAGCCTGCATTACAGTTTTATAACTGAATTTTTTCATTAAAGCAGGTACAACTTCTTTTTTGTACTTATCTGCTAACCTGGGTTTGTTTGTAGTTGTGCTC
>JAYUYX010000131.1:0-12152 GCA_043752205.1 Chitinophagaceae bacterium | reverse complement strand
ACGTCGGTCAACACAAAAGTATACCGCAAAGCCCCTTCAAACTATACAAACATGGAGGGTTTTTTTTGAGGGGCTATGCGGATACTTTTATAAGAGTTTTGTGCAACTTGGGCAAGACAAACAACTTTCAGCATCTGTTCGCTACCAATCATCGGCTATGGGTGCGACCGTTTGTTAATTCGCCTGCGCAGTTTGCTACGCTCTTAGTGCGCAGGCTTAGTTTGGTTTTATCAATAAAGTTTACGTTCTTTAATTAGCATCGTCAACGGGCGGACACAGCAACGAATACCCAAACTGCGGCAAGCCCCGGACGTTAGCGGTCAGGCCATGACGACAGTCCAAACAAACTAATTAAACAAATATGTCAATAAGAAAAGAAGCGGAACTAATGGGAATGCGAAAAGCAAGTGAAGCTGTTGCTTACACCTTAAAAGAAATGAGAAACTATGCTCAACCCGGCATGACAACAAAACAATTAGACAACTACGGTGCAGCAATACTATCAGATTTTGGGGCAAAATCAGCCCCATTTTTAACCTATCGCTTTCCAGGTTGGACTTGCATAAGTGTGAACAATGAGTTTTGCCACGGTATTCCGTCTGCCAACGAAATACTGAAAGAAGGGGATTTGGTGAATATTGATGTTTCAGCCGAGCTTAATGGTTTTTGGTCTGACAACGGAGGCTCATTTGTAATTGGCGAAGATGTCAACCGACACCAAAAACTTATAGACGCTTCAAAGCAGATTTTACATAAAGCTATATACAATATAAAAGGTGGGGTTCGCATTTCGGACATCGGGCATCTGATAGAATCACAAGCTAAAAAACATGGTTACAAAGTCATTAAGAATCTTACGGGACACGGAATAGGAAAAAGCCTTCATGAAGAACCAAGTGAAATAGCGAATTACAGAGACCGTTTTAATCCGACAAGATTTAAGAAAAATTCTGTCGTTGCCATTGAAACGTTTATTTCAACCACGTCAACATATACCGAAACCTTAAGTGACGGTTGGACAATGGTTGGAAATAAAGGAGGTTTTATGGCTCAACACGAGCATACAATTGTTGTTACTGACGGAAGACCAATTGTACTGACAGAGATGAATGAAATTTGGAATTAACAAAACTTGCAAACCAATACGATAACGAATAACAAGAAGCCCGGCTTCGATTGGACGAAAGTACATAAATCAACTTCTGTTCTTCGATTGAACTTCAGTGCTAAAAATTACGCCCATCGCCAATACATGACCCGTTGCCTGCAATAGGACTAGACTTCACGTTAACCAAAAGATAGTAACATGAGAAATATACTTTTTTTTATTTCAACAGTTTTAATATTTTGTTCTTGTAATTCTAGCAAGGACGAAAAACAAAATGTTCAGACAATGAATCCTAATGATATTCAAGTTAGTGAAGTCGTTCACGACTCACTGACAACAGACCAAGTTCAACGAATAAAGAAAATTCAGTCGACATTTGCAGAAGTATGCCCTGTAAGTTTAGAAGAAACAATAACAAATTTTAAAAGAGACCAAAATCCTGACAGCGAAATTGAAATTTGGTTACAAATGGCTAAAGCATATGAGAAGTATTTAAGCGGTAAAAACAATAAATTAGATTTGAACACTAAAAAAGAAGTATACAAACTTATTCTCTCACGTTCTATGATGTCGGACGAAGAAGCGATTGCTAATTCCAAGTTGACAATTTTGACAGAAAAAGATGCGAAAGAAGTACTAAGCTATTATACCTTAAAGCCAGACCCAATTGACGTAATTAAAAAACCCTGAAATAAAACTTAGTAAGGACAATTAAGTACAACGTACTTGTGACACTTAGCAGGGCTCCAAAAAATATTCTTAGCATGGCCCCAAAAATATTCTTGCCTTTCAGCAGGAGATAGCACGATTGGCTCTCTGCCTCACCATTACGATACTACATTAAATAACCACACAATTATTTGATAGGTCACATATACAAGTACACAAACTAAAAGCAAAAGTATTAGTAGAATCGGTATAACTAATTTCCATGCACTTCCCCTATGCCGGCCTTCAACAAAATGCTCATGCATCAGTTTCATATTACGTGCATTAGCTCTGAATGCAATATCGAAAATGTCGTCCAAAATTGGTATAGCTCCAATCAATGAATCAATTAAAACATTTAAGGCCATTCGGGTAAGTACAAATCCGCTTGCTCCATTTTTTGCTAAGGTCAACATCATATATCCCGAAACTAAAAAAGTGGCAAAATCTCCAGCTCCGGGTATCAAGCCTACTAGAGCATCCAATCCAAACTTGATATTTGTTCCAGGAATTTTAAATTGAGAATCCATCAGTTTAGCTAACGAATCCATTCCGGCCAGCGCTGTTGTTTCTTTTTTGTGTTGTTGCATTAATACATACTTTTTGTGTCTTCTTTACCACTAATTTGATGCCGTTTATTGGGGTGGTTACCATGGGCTTCTCCTGATGCAAAAATTCAGCTACAAAGCATTGCCGTATTTCGGGCGGCCAGCATATTTGTAGTGTTACTTCAAATCTAAAATTGTTCTTTTATTTATCCGCTGCGCAATTGCAAAAGATTTTGTTTCTTTAACTCATGTAACCCCGTGTCCGTAAAACACATAGGCTATACGGGCCAACATGCCAATACAAACTGATATGAATAAATATAAAACCCTGCACAAATGGATGCTCATTCCAATGCTCCTTATGCAACTTGGTATTTTTGAAGATTACTGGGGCGATTTTACAGATAATGCCTGGTCTGTTCATATACATTACTGGACGGGTACCGCCTGGTATCTTTTCCTCATCATACAACCTTATTATGCCACGCATGGCCAAATGGCCAGGCACCGCACTTATGGCATTATCGGTTTTTTTCTGGCGGGTGCTGTTTGCTTAACCGCATTAAGTATGATGAACAGGGATATGGTATCAGCCAAGAGAGCCCTGGAAATACCAGAACAGTTTGGCCCTTTTCAACCCTGGTTCTTTTTTGGTGTAGCTGCTGTTGAAATTGTAATGATGATTGCATTTGGCTATGCCGTTATAAAAAGCATCATACACCGCAAGCAGATAGAAGATCATGCCTGGTGGCTTATTTCAAGTGTATTCCTGATCATGATGCCGGCCCTGGGCCGGGGAATAGGGAATGTTTATAATGATATACACAGAAAGGAGTGGCCCAACATTAATATCATGCTGCCGCTTTACATCACTCAAATATTAATTCTTGCTATGATTCTTTTAGCTGCATGGAAATATGCTAAGCTTAAACACCCTGCAACCTGGTTAGCTGTTGGCGTAAACATTTTTATATTTTTATTAGAGCCTTTGGGAAGATCAAAAGCTGTGCAATCATTTTTAGAAACAGTGGTAAAAGGATAGCAATCCCTGGTAAAAGTGTTTCTTTTGCCCAATATTAATTGCCTTTGCAAATCATACAAATCAATTAACTAATCTAAATGTATTTAATAAATGCAGGGAGAACATCAGTACAGCATTACCACACAATGGACCGGTAATACAGGAACCGGCACATCCGCCTACCAGGCTTATGAAAGAAGCCATACCATACAGGTAGATAACAAAGTTGATCTGCTGGCATCATCTGATCCTGCTTTTCGTGGAGACAAAACAAAACACAATCCCGAAGAGCTGTTACTGGCCTCTCTTTCTTCCTGCCACATGCTATGGTATTTACATGTATGTGCAGAGGCAAATGTTGTTGTAACAGATTATATTGATCATGCAACAGGAATAATGATTCAAACAGCAGATGGAGGTGGATGTTTTAAAGAGGTTACTTTACACCCTATGGTAACTGTATCAAACGCTGCAATGATCGCCAGGGCAAATGAGCTGCATACAAAAGCAAATGAATTGTGCTTTATAGCCCGGTCAGTTAATTTTGCGGTTAAGCATAATGCAGAATGTAAGGCATTATAATTACACAGATAATTACTACTTTAATTAAAGGATAATCTTCTAAGCATAAATGGATAAAGAGAATTTAATAAAATTCATTGAACAGGTAATTCCCATTCCGCTGAAAAGTGTTGAGGAAATAGCTGAACATTTTCAGCCGATGTATATCGGCAAAAATCAATATTTCATTGAGGCCGGAAAACCCTCTACTAATTATCTTTTTTTAAACAGCGGTTTTATAAGGGCCTTTACCCACGACCTGGAAGGCAATGAAGTTACAACTGAATTCTACACAGATCGGCAGGTTGTTTTTGAGGTTGGTTCCTTCTTTCAAAAAACGAATTCTACAGAAAGCTTTCAGGCATTGGAAGATTGTAATGGCTGGTTTATCAACTTTGATCAATTGCAGATACTTTTTCATAGCGTACCGGAGTTCAGGGAATTTGGAAGAATGATATTGGTGAAAGGATTTATTTCCTTTAAATATCGAACCCTTTCACTAATCAATGAACGTGCAGAGCAGCGATACGAAAGTTTACTAATAAGCAGGCCTGTAATTTTTCAAAAAGCGCCGCTAAAATATATCGCTTCTTACCTGGGGATCACAGATTCTTCTTTGAGTAGGATAAGGCGGGAGTTTTTAAATAGGTAACTCCATTTCTTGTCAAATGGCAAGTGAGTTTGTTTTGCAATGATTCAACTTTGCACATATCAAAACACGAACAATGAACGAAGTTCCAATTTATGTAAGCCTGCTTATTGCATTGTCAACACTTCTAACTATTGCAGCTTTTTACAAAGCCAGCCGGTATTCCCGGTTAACCCTCATCATTTTATTATGCTGGTTAATATTACAAACAGTTATAGGACTTACCGATTTTTATACTGTTACCCATACAATGCCCCCAAGGTTTCTTCTATTGGTACTGCCTCCTGTTCTTTTTATCGTAGGTATGTTCCTCACAGTAAAAGGCCGTGAGTATATTGACAAGCTGGATATCCGGACATTAACATTGCTGCACAGCATCAGAATACCGGTAGAGATCGTCCTCTTCTGGCTGTACGTTCACAAAACTGTTCCCCAGCTTATGACCTTTGAGGGCCGCAACTTTGATATCCTCTCCGGCCTCACGGCCCCGATTGTTTATTATTTTGTATTTGTAAAACAATGGGGCGGCAAAGTAGCTTTACTACTGTGGAATTTTGCCTGCCTTGCCCTGCTTATTAATATTGTTGTAATCGCTGTTTTATCTGCACCATTCCCCTTTCAGAAACTGGCGTTCGATCAACCCAATATTGCTGTTTTATATTTTCCTTTTGCATGGCTGCCCTGCTGCATTGTGCCGCTGGTGTTATTTTCTCACCTGGCTGCAATACGCATATTGTTGGTTACCAAAAAAAATCCAGCAGATAAATTAATTATTTAAATTTTACATTCAGCGGAATAATATCTGAACTGAAACCAAAGTTTTTTGCATAATAACCGTAACACAATTCCAGCATATTAACCAACCCAGCTTTCCATTTAACCTGTTTTTTGGTGAAAATTCAACAGGTTTTTCTGTACTGTGTTTTATTTACCTTTAATAAAACTTAACTGCATAATGAAAAATTTATTTGATAAAGACTGTTATACAGAAATAACAGAACGTATGAATTCCTTAGCCCCCGGCAACCAGCGCAAGTGGGGTAAAATGGATGCAGCACAAATGCTGGCGCATTGTAAAGCTGCTTTTACTGTGCCCCATAGCGATAAAAAAATGCCCCGTAGTATTTTAGGGTTACTGGTTGGATGGATGATAAAAAATAAATTACACAATGATGAGCCCTGGAAAAAGAACCTCCCCACTGCACCAAACTTCATTATTAAAGATGAACGTAATTTTGAAAAAGAAAAGCAGGAGTTGTCGGTTATGATAGATCAATTTTATAAAGCTGGTCCCGATAACGTAGGGAGGTTTCCACACCCGATGTTTGGCTCATTTACGAAAGAGCAATGGGGTAAGTCAATGTATAAACACCTTGATCATCACCTGCAACAGTTTGGAGTTTAACTGGTTTCCCACAAAGCCACAGAGATCACAAAGTATTTTCTTTGTGATCTTAGAGACTTAGTGGGATTTTTTTTGCGTAATCTGCGGAGCACAACTACACCTTCATCAACCTGTTAGCAGCTTCTTCCAGCGTGCTTTCGTTTTTGGAAAAGCAAAAACGAAGTACTTTATTATCTTCCCCGTTTTTATAAAAAGCCGAAGGAGGTATAGTAGCCACCCCATATTCTTTGGTAAGTCGGACCGCAAAATCCTTTTCTGGTTCATCTGTAATATCGCCATAACTGTACAGTTGAAAATAACTACCGTAAGAAGGCAGGGCTTTAAATTTAGTCTGTTGCATCAGGCCTTTGAGGTGATCTCTTTTTTGCTGCAGAAAAGAACCAAGCTGCAGGTAATTATCTTTCTGTTTCAAAAATTCGCTGAGCGCAACTTGTACCGGGCTATTGCAGGTAAAGCAATTGAACTGGTGTACTTTTCTAAACTCCTGCATTAATGCAGGAGGTGCAACACAGTAGCCCAGCTTCCAGCCAGTGCAATGATATACTTTACCAAAAGAAAAGCAAACAAAACTTCTTTCATACAGATCAGGATAGCGCAGCATGCTTTCATGCTTCTTGCCATCAAATATTAAATGTTCATACACTTCATCACTCAAAATAAAAATGCCTGTGCCCTTCACTATGTTTTGTAATTGCAGAATATCATCTATACCAAGCACAGCACCCGTAGGGTTGTGTGGCGTGTTCAACATGATAAGTTTTGTTCTGGAATTTATTTTTTGCTTCACCAGCTCCCAGTCAATTTTATAGTCAGGGTAAACTAATGGAATTAAAACGGGAACAGCACCGTTGATCTCAATATTGGGAATATAACTATCGTAAGCCGGTTCAAAAACAATTACTTCATCACCAGGTTGCAATATGGTTGTAAGCGCTGTGTAAATAGCATAAGTACCGCCGGGTGTAATAGTGATCTCTGTGTCGGGGTTTGTATTTGTTCCATAGAGACCTGCAATTTTTTCAGCCAACTGTTCTCTTAAGGCAGGCAGTCCATTCATGTGTACATATTGATTATGCCCATTTTGCATAGCCTTATTTACAAGTGCCACCAGTTCTTCATTCATGTTGTAATCAGGAAAACCCTGGCCAAGGTTAATGGCTTTATGTTCATTAGCCAACACACTCATTACTGTAAAAATGGTGGTGCCAACATGAGGGAGTTTGCTTTGTATTTGCGGTATCAACTTAAAATATATTTATAAGATTTTTTTGTAATTATAGAAAGCCCGGGCTTAAGAAGGGTGTCAGGATGAGCTTGTCGAACCCGGTATGCTATAATAAACCCGCCTTCGACAGGCTCAGGCTGACAGAATTCTGAAAAGAGGACTCTATCCTTTTTACTTACAGATATTTTTCTCCCTTGTTCCTTTTTATTTCTGCAACATATTCTTTTATATCCTGTTCCTTATCTTTTTTGCAGATGAGTAAAACATCTTTGGTATCCACCACCACAAAATCATCAAGGCCCTGTAATACTACCAGCTTTTTATTATCTGCATGTATTACATTGTTTGTGGCATCTATCACCATCACATGATTACCAACAACTGCGTTACCCAGGTAATCTTTATCCAGGTTATCATAAGTGCTTGACCATGTACCGAGGTCACTCCATCCAAATGATGAAGGGATGATATAAACATTGTCTGCTTTTTCCATCACACCATAATCAATGGAAATATTGATGCACTGAGGGTAAATACGTTCTATAGCCTCTTTTTCTGTTTTTGTATTGAAATGGCTTTTTTCAGCTTCAAACACATCGGCCAGTTCAGACAAATGTTTTTCAAATGCCTTGATTATATTTTTTACCTGCCAGACAAATATGCCGGCATTCCACAAAAAATCACCGCTGGCCATAAATGTTCTTGCCAGTTGCTTATCAGGTTTTTCGGTAAAGGTTTTTACTTTAAATACATTATCACTTACAGCATGTGGTTCATATTGTATATAACCATAGCCGGTATTGGGGTGTGTAGGCATTATGCCAAGCGTTATTAATCCTTTGATGTGTGCTGTAAACTCTAAAGCATCCTTACAAACTTTTTCAAAAGCATCTTCATCTGTAATAATATGATCAGCAGGTGCACAAATTAAATTGGCATTGGCATTAAGCTGAAACAGTTTGTAAGAGATATAAGCAACGCAGGGGGCTGTGTTTTTCCTTGAAGGTTCACAAAGAATATTTTCAACCGGCAGTTCGGGAAGTTGTTTGGCAACAAGATCTTTATAGTGATCAAAAGTTATTATGTAAATGTTTTCTACAGGAACAAATTTTGCAAACCGGTCAAATGTAGACTGTATAAGCGTTCTGCCTGTATTTAATATATCCAGGAACTGTTTTGGATAATCAGTACGGCTTATAGGCCAAAACCTGCTCCCGATACCCCCGGCCATTATAGCAACGTAATTATTTTTACTCATGTTGTATTTATATAATCCCCTCTTTTACCAGGTCGTGTAAATGAATGATGCCTGCATATTTGCCTTCGTCTTCTACTATTAACTGGCTTATATTATTTCGGCGCATTTCGTCCAGTGCTGTTACTGCTAAAACATCTGATGCAATTACTTTAGGATCGCTGCTCATAATATCTTTTGCGGTCAGGTTGTCAAAACCGGTTGTTCTTTCAAGCATTCTTCTCAGGTCTCCATCAGTTATTATGCCTAAAATTTCTTCCCCCTCATTTATCACCACTGCTGCACCCAATCTTTTTTGTGTCATTTCAACGATCACTTCTTTAATACCTGCTGTGGGCAGTACTTGTGGTTTGGCATTTTGTGCTGCTATTTCTGCAACTTTTAAAAATAATTTTTTACCAAGCGTACCACCCGGATGATATTTTGCAAAGTCGTTGCTGTTAAATCCTTTCATTTCCATGAGGCAAACAGCAAGTGCATCGCCCATTACCATTTGTGCTGTGGTACTACTGGTGGGTGCAAGATTTATTGGGCATGCCTCCTGGTCAACCGTAGTATTTAAAACAATATCACTGTTTAGTGCAAGAAAGGAATTGATGTTACCTACCATGCCGATCAATATATTTCCAAAACCTTTAACGAGGGGAGCAAGTACTTTTATTTCGGGGCTGTTGCCGCTTTTACTTATTACCAGTACAATATCATCAACCTGAATCATTCCCAGGTCGCCATGAATGGCATCTGCTGCATGCATAAAAATAGATGGAGTTCCTGTGCTGTTTAAAGTAGCCACTATCTTTTGGGCAATGATGGCGCTTTTTCCTATACCGCTTACGATCAATCTTCCATTACTTACGCCTATCTTTTCAATTGCAGTTACAAAATCAGTATCAATAAACCCCTTTAATCCATTTACAGCATTGGTTTCTAGCTCAATAGTGCGTAAAGCAACCGATATTATTTTGTCTGTATTCATCTGTAAGGCGCAAACCTACTTCAAATCATTCAGAATGCAAAGAAGAGCATTTGTAGTAATGGGGCCACAAGAATTGAATGCATAATCTTACGCCATGGATTTTTGAATGTTGGGTTATTTAGATTAACTTAAATGATTGTATCATACCGTGATATTTTCTGTTAATGCAGATTGGGTTTGATTTTGCGGCTGGTATGAATTAACTTCGCTGCCCCTAAAAACAGGTTACAAAAATTTAAAGAAAATGTTCAAATACATGGGAAGGTAAATTATGGCAAAGACAAGATCCAATACAAAAGAACCAAAAATTAAAGTGGCAGTAAAAGCTGCAAAACAAAACCAACCGGATTTAACTACACAACTCCAGGATCAATTTGGCTTTGATGGCTTTAAAGGCCCACAGGAAGAGATCATTAAAAGCCTACTGGCTGGTAATGATACATTTGTAATTATGCCAACCGGCGGTGGTAAGAGTTTATGCTACCAGCTTCCGGCCATGGTTAGCGAAGGCGTGGCCATTATCGTATCGCCCTTAATTGCATTAATGAAAAACCAGGTTGACCTGGTACGCAGCTACAGCAGTAAAGATGATGTGGCCCATTTTTTAAACAGCACTTTAAACAAGGGGCAGCAAAAAATTGTAAAGGATGACCTTACCACCGGCAAAACCAAGATGCTGTATGTGGCACCGGAAACCATGACCAAGGAAGAGAACATAACTTTTTTCAAAAGCCTGAAGATATCTTTCTTTGCGGTAGATGAAGCCCATTGTATTTCGGAATGGGGTCACGATTTCAGACCCGAATACAGGAGACTGAGAGAGATGATGGACCTGATTGATGAGACCATACCCGTGATTGCACTAACAGCAACGGCAACCCCCAAAGTACAAAGCGATATTGTTAAGAATTTAGGTTTGCGTAAGCCTAAAATTTTCATTTCTTCTTTTAACCGCCCCAATTTATATTACGAAATTCAGCCAAAAATAAACCTTGACCAAACCAATAAAAGTATTGTACGGTTTATTCAGCAGCACAAAAATAAAAGCGGCATCATTTATACCCTCAATCGCAAAACCACTGAAGAGCTTGCAAAAATGTTGATGGCTAATGGCATAAAAGCTGTGGCTTATCATGCCGGGTTAGATAGTAAATTAAGATCTGACAGACAAGACCAGTTCCTAAATGAAGATGTAGAAGTGATCGTTGCTACCATTGCTTTTGGTATGGGCATTGATAAGCCCGATATCCGTTTTGTGATTCACTACAACATACCAAAATCAATAGAGAACTATTACCAGGAAACCGGCCGTGGCGGCCGGGATGGCATGGAAGGAAAATGTATCCTGTACTATTCTCATAAGGATGTTGCCAAGCTGGAACACTTGATGAGAGATAAGCCGCTTAGTGAAAGAGAAGTAGGTGCACAGCTGATCAACGAAACTGTTGCTTATGCTGAAAGCAGTGTTTGCCGCAGAAAGATCCTGTTACATTATTTTGGAGAAAATTATGATGACCAGAAAAGCTGTGGCCATTGTGATAACTGTTTACAACCTAAAGAAAAAGTAGAAGCAAAGGATGATGCAGTAATTGTATTAAAGATCATTAAAGCTTTGGGAGAACAGTTTCCTGTTGAATACACTTTACTCATTCTTGCGGGCAAGGCAACGCCACAGGTTAAAATGTACCGCCACGAAGAGCTGGACGTTTTTGCCAGTGGTAATGATAAAGAAAATCATTTTTGGAATAGCCTTATACGGCAAATGCTGTTGGTAGGTTTAATTGAAAAAGATATTGTAGAATATGGCTTACTTAAACTCACCAAAGCAGGTAGTGCATTTTTAAAGAAGCCCACTTCATTTAAAATAGTATTGAACAACCTGTTTGAAGAAGCCAATGCCGATGATGAAGAAAGTGAACAGGCTGCAGCTGAATCGGCTGTTGCAGATGAGAAGCTAATGATCCTGTTAAAAGATCTGCGTAAAAAAGTAGCTAAAGAAAAGAACCTTCCACCCTTTGTAATCTTTTTAGAAAACAGCCTGGAGGATATGGCAACCATGTTTCCTACCACAATGCCTGAACTGGAAAAGATCAGTGGTGTAAGTAAAGGAAAAGCCTTGCGTTATGGCAAACCTTTCCTTGATGTGATCACTAAATATGTGGAAGAAAATGATGTTGTAAGGCCAGATGATTTTGTAATGAAGAGTGTGGCCAACCGGAATAATAATAAAATCTTCATTATTCAAAATGTAGATAAAAAGATCCCGTTGGAAACCGTGGCAAAAACCAGGGACCTGCGTATTGACGAGTTGCTGGAAGAAATGGAGACCATAGTAGCCAGCGGTACCAAACTTAATTTAGATTATGCCATTGATGAAATGGTAGATGAATATGAACAGGATGAAATACTGGATTATTTTAAAAACTGCGAAACCTCTTCTTTACAGGTAGCACAGGAAGAACTGGCCGACAGTAATTTTAACTGGGAGCAGTTAAAACTGATGCGTATAAAGTTTCTATGTGAGTACGGTAATTGATGCAGATTTTTTGATTACAGGTGGCAGATTTTGAAAGAATACCCTTATTTTTGCTGCCCAAATCACAATTAACTGATTATGGATGGTGCGGTAGCTCAGTTGGTAGAGCAAAGGACTGAAAATCCTTGTGTCGGCGGTTCAATCCCGCCCCACACCACAA
>JAYUYX010000130.1:0-27468 GCA_043752205.1 Chitinophagaceae bacterium | reverse complement strand
TAAAAATAAATGCGCCGGCAATAGTTAATTTATTCAAATAAAAATAATTTTCGGCCAGGATGTATCCTAAAAGAAATAATGTAATAACACCCAGCAATACAAGATGGAGGTACCCGATCACAATGGGCCTGAAGCCAAAAGCAAGGTCGCTTAAAGATGGAATGGTAGAACCCAGCTGTAATAATAGTTTAGCCAAAAGCGCAATAGCAGATAATGTGATAATGTAAGCAGCAGTTATTGAAATATGCTTTTTTATCTCTTTCCATTTTGGTTTTAAAATAACTGCCAGCAAGATAAAACCAGCAAGCTGGACAAAGGCAGAAAGCACAACCACAATATAAATAGGTAAAGCCAGGTCCATCCATAAAGTTGATAAGAAGTAAGCAGGTACCGCGGCAGTTGCAAACAACCAGAAAATTTGTACAAGTTTTTTTTGTGAAACTTCAAAGCGACTTAGGAAGGCAGTAAATAAACCCATGCAGCCAAAAAAGAACCAACCATTGTATTGAAAATGTAAATAAAAATATTCTGCAGCAATATACCAGCTCTGCTGAACCACTTTTGAGATCATCATGAGTGACAATGCAAATACACCCAGAGATGAAAAGGCATTAAACAATACTGCTGCTTTAAACCATAAATGCGCTGGTTGTTTAACAGGAAGTTTACTCAGGTCTTTCCAATAAAAAAAAGCAAAAAAATACGAAACAAAAACAGAGGCCGTGGAGAATGAGATGGAGAATAGTCCATAACCTTCAATGGGAAATGCTATCAGCATGCCATATGCAGTAAATAAGTTTGCATATAAAAGCCACCTGTATCTTTTATAAATATTATTGCCGCTTTGATTTGCCAGGTAAGCTACCAGTAATGTCAAGATGGCCTGGGTTATCCAGCCTGCAAAGGCAAAATGAGAATGCCCGTGTAATAAATGTTTTTGATCTATAAAAGGGAGAGGATATAATATTTTATACCGTAAAGTAACCCCTAGGGTTGCAACAATCAAAAGATTTATCAGTGCGGTCTTTAACCATTGCTGTGCTGGAAATACCATTATTCCTGTTTGGGGCAAAGTACTATTCAGTGTAAAAAGAAAATATGACTTCAATCACAATTAAAAATAAACCTTGCCTTTGTTTATCTGTAATGCTCCTTTCAATTGCATTGTTTTGATAGTACGGATAACTGTTTCAACCCTAAGCCCTGTCATATCAGCAATTTGCTGCCTGGTAAGTTTTAGTTTATAGCATTTGGAACAAATGTTTTGCTTTGTTTCTTTAAAATAATTAAGAAGGGTAGTGATACTATTCTCGGGGTGGTGGTTTGCTAATTCTTTTAAAATTAAAAACTTAAACCTAAGCCTTTGAGTAAGTAAGCGGCTGAATTCAAAATGCAGTTCCGGATTTTCCTTTAGTAATTCTATAAATGAGGAATTGTGCAACCGAATTATAACTGAATCTTCATCTGCTATTGCAGTAGCAGCAAATGGTTCATTGTCAAATAAAGGTAACTCTCCAAAACATTCATCAGGCTCAATAATAGCCTGTATAAATTCTTTGCCATCTTCACCAATGTTCACCCACCTTACGCTACCTGTTACCAGTTGATAATAAAAAGAAGAAACCGTACCTTCTTTAAAAATAATTTCTCCTGCTGAAACTTTTCTGTAAGCTGCTCCCCATGCAAGCAATGTATCAATGTCAATTTTCATACTATTAATTTTCAGTAATTATCAAAACTAAAACAGTAGTTAGTATAGGGTTATGATTATGGACACTGGAGAATATGATTTAGATCATGCTCCCGATACAGGCCCTCTGAAAACCTTGCTGACATTGAATTTTAAAATCTTCTTCATTTCATTTATAGCTTCTGTTTTTTGTATATGATTCAACGCATAAATTAATGGGGCTTATCAAAGTAATCTTGTGTATTCAATAATTCATCAAACATTAAATCATGAAAAAAATTGTAATCTTTCTTTGTATAGGCGCCTTTATAGCAGCCTGCGGTGGCGGTAGTTCAGATAATAAAGCCACATCAACAGAAAATACTTCAACAGAAGGCAAAACAACTGAATCAGGTAACCCTTCTTATGATCCAAAAAGGGGTGAAGGGAAATTTACGAATGTGGATATTAGCCCTACACTAAATGCTCCCATGGCAGTAAGTGGCGAAAAAGTCTATAGCGTTAAATGCGGCAGTTGCCATAAGCTTACCGACGAAAAATTAGTGGGCCCGGGTTGGAAAGATGTTACAAAAAGACATACCCCGGAATGGATCATGAATTTTGTAACCAATACAGATGCTATGCTTGATAAGGATCCAAAGGCACAGGCCCAACTGGAGATCTGCCTGGTACGTATGCCCAATCAGAATATTGGCGATGAAGATGCAAGAGCACTTTATGAATTTATGCGTAAGAATGATGGCATTAAATAAAATTATTTTTTATCCCTTAATATAAATCATACCAAAATGAAAAATTATAAATTAATGACCGGTGCAGTTTTACTGTTTAGTGCACTGATTACTATTACTTCCTGCAAGCCTAAAAATATCGGTTCAGCCGTAAGCTCCGATGCTGCGGCCAAAACTTATGTTGCGCCCGGTAAATATGATGAGTTTTACAATTTTGTTTCCGGAGGATTTAGCGGCCAGATGAGTGCTTATGGCCTGCCCTCGGGTCGTCTGCTCAGGGTAATTCCTGTTTTTTCTGTAGATCCTGAAAAAGGCTATGGCTATAGCGAAGAGACAAAACCAATGCTTAATACATCTCATGGTTTTGTTCCATGGGACGATCTGCATCATGTTCAAATGTCGAAAACCAATGGAGAGTACGATGGCCGTTGGGTGTTTGGTAATGCCAACAATACACCAAGGGTAGCAAGGATCGATCTTAAAACCTTTCGCACCGCAGAGATCATTGAGCTGCCCAATAGTGGCGGAAACCATTCATCTCCATTCATTACAGAAAATACAGAATATGTTGTGGCCGGCACCCGTTTCAGCATACCACCAGATGATAAGAATGGTGATGTACCTATCAATTCCTATAAACAAAATTTCAAAGGCACAATAAGTTTTATCAGTGTTTCCAAAGATAATGGCACTATGGATATAGCATTTCAACTGCAATGTCCTGGTGTTAATTTCGACCTGAGCCGAGCCGGAAAAGGGGTATCACATGGCTGGTTCTTTTTCTCTATGTACAATACAGAGTTGGCCAACACGTTGCTTGAAGTAAATGCTTCACAAAAGGATAAGGACTTTATTATGGCCGTAAACTGGAAAAAAGCGGAAGAATATATTAAGGCAGGTAAAGGAAGAAAGCAATCTGTAAAATATGCTCATAATGTTTACAGTGATATTACGCATTCAGCCACATCAACTATTAAAACAGAAGTAACAGTTTTAGATGTAAAAGACTTTAAAGACCTGTGTTATTTTTTCCCATGTCCAAAATCTCCACATGGCTGTGATGTAAGCCCCACGGGGGAATACATCGTAGGCAGCGGTAAGTTGGCTGCACTGATTCCTGTTTTTAGTTTTGATAAAATGGTTAAAGCCATTGCAGCAAAAGATTATATCGGCGAATTTGATGGTATCCCCATTCTGAAATACGAATCAGTTTTATATGGCGAAGTAAAAAAACCAGGACTTGGCCCGTTACACACAGAATTTGATAACAAGGGAAATGCATACACATCTATGTTTGTATCATCCGAAGTTGTAAAATGGAATATTAAAGATCTTAAAGTATTAGACAGGGTGCCTACATACTATTCGGTTGGTCATTTAACTGTTGCCGGCGGCGATACAAAAAATCCAACGGGCAAATACATGGTAGCTTATAACAAGATCACTAAAGATCGTTTTTTACCTACTGGCCCTGAGCTTTCACAAAGTGCACAGCTATATGATATCAGTGGCGATAAGATGCAGTTGATACTTGATTTTCCAACTATTGGAGAACCACACTATGCACAGATCATACATGCAGACCTTGTGAAAAAGAATTCTGTTAAGTTCTTTAAAATGGAAGAGAATAAGCATCCATATTTTTCAAATGGAGAAGGGGCAACAAAAGTGGTACGGGAAGGGAATAAAATTCATGTTTACATGACGGCCATCCGCTCTCATCTTACACCGGATAATATAGAAGGGATAAAGATGGGCGATGAAGTATATTTCCACGTAACCAACCTGGAGCAGGATTGGGATGTGCCCCATGGCTTTGCTGTAAAAGGTGCTGCTAATGCTGAGTTACTGATCATGCCGGGAGAAACACAAACCTTGAAATGGATACCAGACCGGATAGGAATATTCCCTATGTATTGTACCGATTTCTGCAGTGCATTGCACCAGGAAATGACCGGTTATATCAGAGTGTCGCCTGCCGGAAGTAGTGTGCCACTTTTATTCAGCACCGGTAAAAATTACCCGGTATCAGATTCTGCAATAAAGAAATAAAATAGTGTAAAGAACAGGCTGATATCAGGCCTGTTCTTTTTTTAGCATGCGAAATCAGAGATGATGAAGAACGAGAAGTTACAGCCATGGATAAGAATTTTGCTGATCATTTGCGGACTTGCATTGGTTGCAGTTTTATATGTGCCGCTTTGGCGTATTGACCTGGTAGCTCCGCAATATCCAGAAGGATTGATGTTGCTGATCTATCCTGATAAGCTGGGTGGAAATGTAGATATCATAAATGGCCTTAACCATTACATTGGTATGAAGACACTGCATACGGCAGATTTTTTCGAGTTCACTATTCTGCCTTACATCATTGGTTTCTTTGCATTATTTTTTGTAGTTACAGGTATCATAGCAAGAAAAAAATTACTATACCTGTTGTTTGTGCTGTTTGTAAGTTTTGGGATTATAGCCATGTATGATTTCTGGAGATGGGAATATAATTATGGCCACAATTTAGATCCCAATGCTGCTATTATTGTACCGGGCATGGCATACCAGCCCCCTTTGATAGGATTTAAGCAGTTATTGAACTTCGGGGCATATTCAATGCCTGATAAAGGTGGATGGATTTTTGTTTCAGCAGGCGCATTGTTGCTTTTTATGGTGGTTGTTGTTTGGCGCAATGCCAGGAAGCTGAAAAAAAGTATAGTAACTGTACCAGTTACGCTGGCGTTCGGTTTTCTCATCAGTATAGCATCATGCAATACCGCACCTGAACCGCTTAAAGTTGGTGTTGATAATTGTTATGTATGTAAAATGACGATCAGTGATGTAAGGTTTGGAGCAGAAGTTGTTACCAGCAAAGGCAAAATTTTTAAGTTTGATGATGCTGCATGTATTTTAAGTTACCTTAAAGCAAATGCAGTTGCTGCTGCTGATATTAAAAATATTTACCTCACCAATTACACAGGCGCACACCAGTTGCTTAATGTAGATACAGCGTTCCTTTTACGATCGGCAGAATTGCGAAGCCCCATGGGAGGTAATATAGCAGCCTTTGATTACAAAGACAGTTTGTTGCTTATTCAAAATAGATTTCCGGGCAGCATGGTTGCGTGGAATGATTTAATTAAGCCGTGAAAAAGATAATTTACATAGCGGTGTTGATATTATTTGCAGGGAATATTTTTGCAAAAACCATCCGTATTGGTAAAGGTAAAGCTGTTAAGACCATTCAGCAGGCATTGTTATTGGCTGGTAATGGAGATAGTATTTTGGTTGATCCCGGGGAGTATCATGAGAAGAATATAGTAATTCAAAAATCCATTTACCTGATCGGTATTGGCAGGCCTGTTTTAAATGGAGATCATAAATATGAGATCATATCCATAAAAGCCAACGGGGTAGTAGTAGATGGTTTTAAGCTTATTCATTCAGGTATCTCAAGTATTGAAGATTTTGCAGGTATAAAAATTTATAACAGCAGGGATGTAGTGATCCGTAATAATATACTGGAGGATACTTTTTTTGGAATTTATGCTCAATACGGCACAAACTGCACTATAGAGAAGAACACGATTATGGGCAACAGCAGGGCTGAGCAGGAGAGTGGCAATGGTATTCATTGCTGGAAAAGTGACAGCATGCGCATTATTGCTAATACTATTATGGTCCACCGCGATGGGATCTATTTTGAGTTTGTAACAAACTCCATCATCTGGAGAAATATAGCTGAAAAAAACCTGCGCTATGGACTGCATTTCATGTTTTCTAATTATGATGCTTATATAGGCAATGTGTTTATGAATAATGGAGCCGGTGTGGCAGTTATGTTTTCCAAGGGCATAAAAATGATCCATAATTATTTTGAAGAGAACTGGGGTGATGCCGCTTATGGTATGTTACTGAAAGAAATAAGCGATGGGTATATTGAGAACAACAGGTTTGTAAAAAATACGGCAGGCATTTTTATGGAGGGGGTAAGCCGAGTTCATCTTGAAAAAAATGTTTTTGAAAGCAATGGCTGGGCCATGAAGATACAGGCAAGTTGTATGGATGTTACCGTGGTAAATAATAATTTCATGGGCAATACATTTGATGTAGGAACCAATGGCAGTTTAGTATTAAATACATTCAACAATAATTACTGGGATAAATATGAGGGGTATGACCTGGATAAAAATAAACAGGGCGATGTGCCATACAGGCCTGTAAGCCTGTATTCCATGATTATTGAACAAAATCCCCCGGCAATGATCCTGTTCAGAAGCCTGATGACTTCTTTACTGGATAAAACTGAAAGATTATTACCATCACTTACACCGGAGAATTTAAAAGATGAGCATCCCTTAATGAAACCTTTACCATTATGATCATTGCAAGTAACGTTTCCAAGCAGTTTGGAAAATTGAAAGTATTGGATAACGTATCTGTTACCTGTTTAAAAGGGGAGTGTATTGCATTGATAGGACCAAACGGCTGTGGTAAAACAACGCTTATCAAAAGTATTTTAGGCATGGTTGTAAGTGACAGCGGCTTTATAACCTTTAACGGAAAAAATATTAAGCACCATTGGCAATACCGTGAAAACATTGGGTATATGCCACAGATAGGCCGCTACCCTGATAATATGACCATTGGCCAGGTACTTAATATGATGAAAGATATCAGGAGTAAGAACACACAAACAGACGAAGACCTGGTAGTGCAGTTTGGGCTAAATGAATTATTGTCAAAACGGATGAGAACATTATCTGGTGGTACCAGGCAAAAAGTAAGTGCGGCATTGGCGTTTCTTTTTAATCCGGAAGTATTAATACTCGATGAACCTACTGCTGGCCTTGATCCTGTGTCATCGGAAATATTTAAAGCCAAGATCATTGCAGAAAAAAACAAAGGCAAGCTGGTATTGATAACCTCACATATTTTAAGTGAGCTGGATGACCTGGTTACACAGGTTATTTACATGCAGGAAGGAAAGATCTGCTTTCATAAAAGCATTAACAGTTTAAGGGAAGATACGGGGGAAGAAAAATTATCTAAAGCTATTGCACGGGTTATGCTGCGTAAGTAATACAAAATTTTTAACATGAAAAAAATCATCAAATATGTGATCATTGATATTCTGCGTAATAAAATTATGCTGGCTTATACTGCTTTTCTGTTGGTTATATCACTAAGTATTTTTAACCTTGAGGACAATTCTGCAAAAGGATTATTGAGTTTGCTCAATATCATTTTAATTATAGTACCACTGGTGAGCCTTTTGTTTTCTGCCATCTATGTTTATAACAGTTCTGAATTTCTTGAGTTGCTGGTTAGTCAGCCGCTACAAAGAAAAACCATATGGCTCAGCCTTTTTTGGGGACTGGCAACTTCTATGGCGGTTGCTTTTTTATTAGGCGTAGGCATACCTATTATTTTATACCAGGCTACCCCCACAGGCTTTATGATGCTGGGCTCAGGGCTTTTATTGTCGGTAATATTTGTAGCCATTGCAATGCTTGCAGCGGTAATGGCAAGAGATAAAGCAAAAGGTATTGGTGTGGTTATTTTATTATGGCTTTATTTTTCAATCATTTTTGATGGGGTTATCTTATTCATTCTATTTCAATTTGCCGATTACCCACTCGAAAAAATGATGGTAGGTGTTACAGCGCTTAATCCCATTGACCTCAGCAGGATCTTGATCTTATTAAAGATGGATGTATCGGCTTTAATGGGTTATACCGGCGCTATTTTTAAGAACTTCTTTGGTACAGGCTTAGGCCTGATCATATCATTTTGTGTATTAATTACCTGGGTAGTCATTCCCGCCTGGTTATCGTTACGAAAATTTAATTATAAAGATCTGTAGTTATGCAAAGACATGAAGCAATAGCACCATTGTCAAGAGATCATCATGGCTCATTAATTCTTGCACGCCTGCTTAGGAAAAATGCACCTGTTTATAAGGGACTGCCAGATAATGCAAAGGATAAAATTGAATATGCTCAACAGCAGTTTGAAACACATATAAAAAAACATTTTCAGCAGGAAGAAATGATGTTGGATAAGCTGACAGGCATGCATAAAACGATTAATAAGCTTGCTGAAGAGATCAGGCAGGAGCACAGGCAGTTAATAAACCAGTTCAACACTTTACATTCAGCGCTTATTGTAGAGGATGCCATGGATGCATTAGGCAGTGCTCTTGAAGATCATATCCGCAAAGAGGAAAGAATTCTATTTCCCCTCCTGCAGGAGCATTGCAATGATGAAATGCTGAATGAGATCCACATACTGCTGCATTAAAAACAATGTATGAAAAAAGATATCTTAGCAAGAAGTGATATTGAGCTATTGGTAGATGCCTTCTATGCAAAAATAAAAGTTGATAATCTGATCGGATTTATATTTACTGATATCAATAACGTAAATTGGGAGAAGCATCTGCCCATCATGTACAATTTTTTCGAGAACATGCTTTTTTATACGGGTAGTTACACCGGCAACCCGATGGAAGTTCACAAACATGTGAATCGTCTGTTTCCTTTAACTACAGAACATTTTTTGCGATGGAACCTTTTATTCAGCAAAACAGTAGATGAGCTTTTTGCAGGTAAAACAGCTGAATTGGTAAAACAGCGGGTCAACAGTATTTCTACAGTCATGCAGTTAAAGATACTTGGCGATTCTTCTGCAACCGATAAAATATTCTGAATAAAAATGCATAAACATAAGTTGTGCATTTTTATTTAATGGATAAAGAGATTTATTTAGCGGATGGTAATAGAACTCCATCTATTACATGAATAATTCCGTTTGAAGCGGGGATAGAAGCTATTATTTTTGCAGTTCCATTAACATAAAAACCGTCCTCTTTTTTACTGATCGTAATATTTCCACCATTCACCTGCCCGATTGATTGCCCATCCTGGAACATTTCTGGTTTAAATACTCCAAGAGAAACATGGTATTGCAAAATATCTGTCAGGTCATCTTTCTTATCTGTTTTTAATAATCCATCAACAGTGCCGGCAGGTAGTTTGTCAAATGCAGCATTGGTGGGTGCAAATACGGTAAATGGTCCGGTAGTACTTAATGCATCTACCAATTCTGCAGCTTTTACAGCAGCTACCAAAGTAGTATGGTCTTTACTTCCAATGGCAACCTGCACTACATTTTTTGCAGATGCGTCATCCTGAACACCTGATTGGCCCGCTGCGGTAGAGTTTTCTGTAGAAGTGGCTGTAGTACTGCTTTGTTGTTCACTATTGTTACATGCTGTTATAAAAATGATCAGGGCAGATAGCAAAATTGTTTTTCTATTTCTCATAATTGTATTTTTTATGTCGTTTAAAATATTTTGATATAAATCTAAGCCGCCATTATTTCACTGGTTATGATTATAATCACATTCAATGGAAACATGATCAGGAACATGTAACACCAATAATTATCCTCATTTATGCTGTATAACTCCGTATTGATAATTCAAGAAGTCCAGTTCCTGATCAGCATCAAACAAAGCCTTTGCGAATTGGTGCCGGGAAATATCAGGCATGCCTGTCAGCCCCTGGTAATACGTTATTCCCTCCTTGAGGTTTTGGTAAAAAGAGGCATAGTATTTTTTCTTTTTAAAAAATTGTTCCGCATCTCCCTCTTCTTCTAATTGCGCTTTCAGGTAATCAATATATAAGTGTAGTTCCTTAATAAACATGTGCGGCCGACTGTGATCAGTAACAATATTCTTTCTTCCATAAATATGATCTGTCATTGTTTGCAGCGAAACCACTTTCGAGAAATTTGAAATATTGGGACCTGGACAAATAGTGACTGCATTCAGCTTCTTAATGAATACCTGTTCGTAATTAATTGCAGCTGCATTGCTCAGGCCCACACATAAACATTCCTTGTCCGTTATATCGTTAAGTTGTTTTTCATATTCCTGTTCAGGAAGTGCAAGCGATTGCAACTGCGCAATTTTTAGTTTTTGATACTTGTGTGAGGCTGTACAAATCGGCTCCTTGGTAAACTCTGTATTAGAAGCCAGGTGCTTTTCTGTGCAGGGGCTTCCGGGCTTTCCATTTTTAATACGCAATAATTTTTCTTCTTCAGCACTTGTTCCTTTCAGGTAAAAGAATCTTACACCTAATGGAGAATTTCGGCTTAACACTACATCTTTTTCTTTTGCATCACTCAATAGTTTTAATGTGGCATCATCAACAGTAGTAGCTTCGGGTACCAGTAAAAAAGGTGTTCCCCATCCTGTGCTATGTATATTGTAATGCCGGTGCAGAAAATCATCTTCCTCCTGGGTGCCAATACCTCCCTGTGCAGAAAAAATCATATTGGGAGGGTAATTAAATTTTCTGTTACTTTTTTTTTGCTGGGCGGGATTATATATCAGAAACAATGCATTAATAAGTTCCTGTTTATTGGTTTTAAATTCCTCCAGGATAGGCCCCATTAAAAATCCATCGGTTGCAAAAGCATGGCCTCCACAGTTCAGGCCCGATTCAATCCTGAACTCACTTACCCAAATACCTTTTTTGGCCAGGTATTTCCCCTGGATCAATGCCGAGCGGTAGTCACTTACTTTTACTACTACCTTTTTTGTAAATCCTCCATCCTCATTTGCATCAAACTCCCTGCAACTCCCCAGGTAATTATATAACCTTGGATTCATGCCTGCAGAAAAAATAACAGATGAATTTGTAAGATCACTTTTTGCATACCCCCTCAATGCCGCTACTGCATCTGAACTGTCTTCTGGTAATTGGCCAGCTTTGTTATAATTGTTCCGGTCGGGTTTAGTCAGAATATTTACATCAATATTGCCCGGCCTTATCTGTGTGCGTAAATAGGTTTCTAATTTTTCTTTTTCCGGTTGATCATTTGTGTTCATCATTTGCCGGTATAGTTTTTTAAGTGCACTATTGTCGGGCAGCATCTCAAAATATTTTACCAGTTCAGAGCCTGCTTCAAAAGCAACTTTCTTCAAATTTTCTACCTGTGACTGAACGATTGTGTTAACGAGGTTCAGGTAATTGGTAATTCTTTTGGCCCGGTAATCCGGTTCATTAACGGAGATAGGTTGATACGCCAGATTTATGGTTGGATAATAATGACTTCTCATCATTTCCACAAGCCTGTCTTCTACAATGGAGATAACCGATGAGATACCAAAGCGGGCAACTTTAATAGGAGTATCAATGGTATATGCCAGGCCCATTACGGGGATATGAAATTTATGATGTGGGGAATTGTACATTAGATTTTGATAATTGAAATGTAAAAATGCCTATAGATTTATTTGCTGTAATGGCTAATATTTTATTGCATAATCCTAAGGAGGATCATCAGGAAATTTATTGCTAAACAGTTGCATGCTGTAAAAATATCCCTGCAAACATTAGCATTTCATGACTATAGTCAAAGTATAAAGTGACTTATATCATAAAACCAAGAGATACAATTATGGAGAAGCTAATTTAGTGATCAGCTTAATCGTTTTTTAAGACAGACAAATAGGAAAGGTAATAATATAATAATTTCAAGTGCGCCAGGTTCACTGCAACTGATAAAACTCATATTTTACTTTGATGTTCATCATAGCATGCTTCTCCATTTTTTACAAGTTTTGTGTTGTAAAAATTATTATTATGAAATGCACTATTGGGCTAACAGACAAAATGGTTAAAATATTACTGGGACTGTGTATAGGGTGCCTGGCCTTATATTTTAAAAATTGGTGGCCCCTGCTTGCCACCTTACTTATCAGCCTGAGTTCATTTTGTAAATTATACACAGGATTGAGATTGAACATATGTTCTATCCAGGGTGATCAGTAGGTTAAACACTAATATTATCGCTGCTCATTACTGTGTGCGGCATTTTTATTTTTAAAAGATCAGCTTATCAGTGATATAAAATATATACCGGTTTATTGTGGTCATTGCGGCGATGTTTGCGATGATATTCCTGTAATGATTGATCAGCATCATTTTTGTTGCCAGGGTTGCAAGCAGGTTTACCTGTTGCTTAATGAATATGATCTTTGTAATTATTATGACCTTGATAAAACACCGGGATTAAAAGCCAAGGGCAAATTCGTGGCTGAACGTTTTGCTTACCTCGATGATGAACTCACTGTTCAAAAGTTGATCCGATTCCAAAGCAACGAGCAGATCAATGTTACCTTCTCTATTCCTCAAATGCATTGCTCATCCTGCATTTACCTGCTTGAGAACCTGCATAAGATTGAGCCGGGTGTAAAGCAATCGCAGGTTAACTTTCAGCAAAAGGAGGCCTTTATTATTTTTAACCCCGGGGAAACCTCGCTGCGAAAAGTAGTGCAATTGCTGGCATTTATCGGTTACGAGCCCTATATCAGTTTAAAGGACTCAATTACCAAAAAAGAAACAGGTTTTAACCGCAAACAGATCTATAAGATTGGAGTTGCAGGTTTTTGTTTTTCAAATATCATGATGCTTAGTTTTCCGGAATATTTTTCTTCAGGAAATATTGAAGAAAGGGTATTAAAACAAACCTTCACCTGGCTTATTTTTTTTCTGTCAATTCCTGTTTTACTTTTTAGTGCTTCCGGTATTTTTATTGCTGCATGGAAGGGATTGAAGCAAAAATTCCTGAATATTGACGCACCCATTGCCCTGGCAATCATAGTTACGTTTGCAAGAAGTTATTATGAGATCATCAGTGGGAATGGCGCCGGTTACCTGGATTCCGGTACTGGTATAGTTTTCTTTATGCTTATCGGGCGCTGGTTTCAAAATAAAATCTACGATTCTTTTTCCTTCGACAGGGACTACCGGTCATACTTTCCGCTTGGTGTTAGTGTAATTGATGCGGGAGAAGAAAAAAATATTCCGGTTACACAATTGCAAAAGACAAACCGTATTATCATCCGTAATGAAGAGATGATACCTGCCGATGCCATATTGATGAAGGGAACTGCCAATATTGATTACAGTTTTGTGAGTGGAGAAAATATACCCGTGAAAAAAAAAATGGGAGAACTGATCTATGCCGGGGGCAAACAAAAAGGTAGTGCCATTGAACTGGAAATTATTAAAGAGGTATCCCAGAGTTATATTACCCAGCTTTGGAACAATGATATCTTCAATAATAAAAAGAATGAGGAAAAGTCATTCATTCATCCATGGAGTAAATATTTTACCATCGTATTATTTTCAATTGCAATAGGCACAGCCATTTTCTGGGCTGTATTTGATGTGGCTAAAATATTGCCGGCTGTTACTGCAGTTTTAATTGTCGCCTGCCCATGCTCCTTATTACTTTCGGCTACTTTTACTTATGGCAATATGCTACGCATCTTTGGCCGTAACAAACTCTACCTTAAAAATGCCAATGTAATTGAATCACTAGCTAAGGTTAATACCATTGTATTCGATAAAACAGGCACCATTACGCAAACCAATGCTGCTGCTGTAGATTACGAAGGGCTGCCACTGTCTGGTAAAGAGCTTGCTATTATTAAAACAATTACCAGGCAATCATCTCATCCGCTGAGCAGGCTTATTGCATCTTCAATAAAACCCGTACCTGAAAAATTGTTAACGCTCACTAAGTTTAAAGAATTTACAGGTAAGGGCTTAGATGCAGTAGTAGATAACATGCCTGTTAAAATGGGGTCGGCAGGTTTTGTACAGGCAGGTAATGAATCAATTGCACCTGATGATAGCACAGCTGTGCATGTAATGTTTGATAAGATCCACTTTGGTAAATTCAATATACAAAATCAATACAGGCAGGGTATTAAGGAAATGATAAATTCCCTGAAAATGCAGCATTACAAACTATTTGTTCTATCAGGTGATAATGATTCAGAACGGGGCAATCTAAAAAAAATATTTGGTGCAGGTACGAACCTTAGCTTCAATCAATCGCCACAACAAAAACTCGATTTTATAAAATTACTGCAGCAGGATAAGAAAAATGTACTGATGGTAGGAGATGGGTTAAATGATGCAGGCGCACTTATGCAAAGCCAGGTGGGAATTGCCGTAAGCGAAAATTCGGCACAGTTTTCCCCGGCCAGCGATGCCATACTCGATAGTAATAAAGTGCTGCTGCTTGATAAATTTATAAGTTATGCAAGGGCCGGCAAAAGAATTGTAATGGCCAGCTTTATACTTTCCATCCTATATAATATCGTAGGCTTGTCATTTGCGGTACAAGGCATTCTTTCTCCCATGATTGCAGCCATACTCATGCCTGTAAGCAGCATCAGCATTGTATTGTTTGTAAGCCTGTATTCTTCCTGGGTTGCCCGTAAAAAGGGGCTTTAAAAACCCACCTGATTAAAATCATATTCTTGTTTGACAGTCATCACCCTTAAAAATTTATTGTGCAGGTATTTTTGGCCGGTAATTAAACTTCATCATTTTGAGTGCATTATTTGTATTGATCGGTATTAGTATCCTCGTGGCAGGTGGTTTTCTTGCAGCTTTTTTATGGAGCGTTAGCAAGGGCCAGTTTGATGATGATTATACCCCATCCATCCGCATCCTGTTTGATGATGATATCAAAAAGAATAACAAAACACCCTCTTCCTCTAAAACAATAAACCAAACCAAATAAACTTATGCAGGTAGAAAATTTTTATTATGATAACAGGGTAGTAAAGAATTTTGCTTTTGCCACCATGGTCTGGGGCGGCGTTGGTATGCTTGTTGGCTTATGGGCAGCATTGCAATTGGTATTTCCGCAATTAAATATAACACAGTATGGCTCTTTTGGCAGGCTGCGTCCACTACACACCAATGCTGTAATATTCGCCTTTGTTGGCAATGGTATTTTTATGGGTGTGTACTATTCCCTGCAACGTTTGTGTAAGGCACGCATGTTTAGTGATAAACTCAGCAATATACATTTCTGGGGCTGGCAGTTAATTATAGTAGCTGCTGCCATCACACTACCCATTGGTTTAACACAGGGAGCTGAGTATGCAGAACTCATCTGGCCCATCGATGTAGCCATCACCATCATCTGGGTAATATTTGGCTGGAACATGTTTGGTACTATCATTAAAAGAAGAGAAAGGCATCTGTATGTTGCCATCTGGTTTTACATAGCCACATTTGTTACGGTTGCTGTTTTGCATATTGTGCGTTCAGGACAATTGCCTTACAGCTGGCTGCAAAGTTACAGCTGGTACTCGGGTGTACAGGATGCATTGGTGCAATGGTGGTACGGCCATAATGCTGTAGCTTTCTTTTTAACCACACCCTACCTGGGCCTCATGTATTACTTTTTACCTAAAGCGGCCAACCGTCCTGTTTATTCATACCGACTTTCTATTATACATTTCTGGTCCCTGATATTTTTGTACATATGGGCCGGCCCTCACCATTTATTATACACTTCTCTGCCTAACTGGGCGCAATCGCTTGGCGTAGTATTTTCTATAATGCTGATATTTCCAAGCTGGGGCGGAATGATCAATGGCCTGCTTACTTTACGTGGTGCATGGGACAGGGTAAGAGATGATGTGATCCTTAAGTTTATGGTAGTTGCTGTTACTGCTTATGGTATGGCAACTTTTGAAGGGCCGATGCTCTCTTTAAAAAGTGTAAGCGCCATTGCACATTATACCGATTGGATAGTGGCGCATGTACACGTTGGTGCTTTAGGCTGGAACGGTATGTTAACCTTTGGTGTTTTGTACTGGCTTATTCCAAGAATTTTTAAAACAGAACTATACTCAAAAAAATTTGCAAGCTATCATTTCTGGCTGGCAACACTTGGTATCTTATTTTATGCAATTCCAATGTACTGGGCAGGTATTCAGCAAAGCCTGATGTGGAAAGAATTTACAGAAGCAGGCCAGTTAAAATATACTTTTTTAGAAACTGTTACGTACATGAAACCATTTTACGCCATGCGTTCAATTGGCGGTACAATGTACCTGGCGGGCGTGTTCATCATGTTCTATAATATTTATAAAACAGTTAAGCAAGGTAAACTGGTGGCTAATGAAGAAGCAGAAGCAGCACCATTACTTAAAGTTGTAGAAAAACACAAGGGTGAGCATTGGCATAGGGCCATTGAAAGAAGGCCTATTCAGTTAATGATATTAAGCCTTGTAGTGATCCTGATCGGCGGTGTGATAGAATTGATCCCAACTTTCATGATAAAGTCAAATGTGCCTACCATCAGCAGTGTAAAACCTTACACGCCATTAGAATTGCAGGGAAGAGATATTTATGTAAGAGAAGGTTGCTATACCTGTCACTCACAAATGATCCGCCCTTTCCGAAGTGAAACGGAGCGCTATGGTGAATATTCAAAAGCTGGCGAGTTTGTATACGATAAACCGTTTCAATGGGGCAGTAAACGTACAGGTCCCGACCTGGCCCGTGAAGGAACAGGGAATCTTAAAAAATCTGATGGCTGGCATTTCCGGCATTTCAGGGAACCTTCATCTATGAGTGAAGGATCCATTATGCCTGCCTATCCCTTTATGCTTACGCAGGAACTGGATACCTCAACAACAAAAGCAAAGATCAATGCCATGCGATCATTGGGAGTACCCTATGAAAAAGGCTATGAAAAATATGCCAACCAGGAACTGATGACACAGGCCAACAGCATCCGCATCAATTTAAAAATTGAAGGTATAGAAGTTCCTGCCAACAGGGAAGTGATTGCATTAATAGCTTATATGCAACGTTTAGGAAAAGATATCAGTAATAATAAAACTCCCACTACTAATAAATAAACCATGTTCAAATTCATAAAACAATATGCAGAAACCATCAGCAATGTCAATATCTATCCGATAATATCGCTGCTGATATTCCTTGTTTTTTTTATTGTGCTGCTGGTACTTGTAAAAAAAATGAAAAAGGAAAGAGTACAGGAACTATCTAACCTTCCTTTTGGAAATGACGAAGTAACCAATTCAAACTTATAAAATTATTTATAGTATGCAATTCTTTAAATCTATAAAAATTAAAACAGCAGTAACAATATTTTTTCTTTTTGCTGCAACAACGATCATTGCACAAACACCTGCTGCAACTAAAACTGTGGAGAATGGTTATAACCAACTGGCAACTTTGTTAATGATAATGATCATTGTACTTGCTTTTGTTATATGGGGAATGGGCCAGGTATTAATAGCATTAGGCGGGCAACTCATTGAGAAAATCAACAAGACGTCAAAGATTTTTAGCATGGTTTTACTGGCCGGCCTTACCTTAACGTCTCAAGCATCAATTGCCCAGGATGCCACATTGACGAGTGTTGTAGAGCAACTACCCAATTATGGGGGCCTTACTTCATCAGCTTATTATATGTTCCTTACAGTAATAGGTATGGAGTTGGTGGTGATCTTATTCCTGGCTTTTTCAATCCGCAGGATGTATACGGAGCTATTGCCTGAAAAAATTAAACCGCAATCGCCGGAACCGAAACTTGCAGCCTGGTGGAAAATGCTGGATACAAAATTATTCACAAAAGCAGTTGCCGTAGAAAAAGAAGCAGATATTTTACTTGACCATGATTATGACGGCATAAAAGAACTTGATAATTCATTACCACCCTGGTGGAAGTATGGTTTCTATATAACAATTGTTGTGGCTTTTATTTACATGCTTAATTTTCACGTATTGGGAATTGGTTTAAATCCAACTGAGGAATACAATGCAGAGATGGACCAGGCAAGAATTAGTAAAGAGATATACGAGGCAAGTAATAAAGACAAGATCGATGAAAATAATGTGGCCATGCCAGGCGCTGATGGTATACTGGCCGGTCAGCGGTTATTTGAAGCGAATTGTGTAGCCTGCCATTTAAAAGATGGTGGGGGAAGTGTGGGGCCAAATTTAACTGACAATTATTGGCTGCATAAAGGTTCACTGAATGATATCTATAATACAATAAAGGTTGGCTACCCGGATAAAGGAATGCAATCCTGGAGCAGCAGCTTCACTCCTAAGGAAATAAGTTACCTGTCCGGCTATATTAAAACCCTTATCAAAACAAAACCGGCAACAGCAAAGGAACAGCAGGGAGAATTTTATGTTGATGAAGTTGCAGGAACAGGAAAAGATTCAGCGACAGTTGTAAAAAGAGATTCGGCTACAGTAAAAAAATAATGACCACAGAAACTATTGACATAATTAATAAAGAATCGTTTCGGGATTCAGTTGCTACGATCAACAGCGAGGGCAAAAGGAATTTTATTAATCCCCGAAAACCTAAGGGCAGGTTATATCATTTAAGAACCTGGTTCAGCATAGTTTACTTAATTGTCTTTTTTACTCTTCCGTTTATAAAGGTTAATGATGTCCCGCTTTTCTTATTTAATATTCTTGAGCGTAAATTTATATTCTTCGGCGTTACCTTCTGGCCGCAGGATTTTTTCATCCTTGGCATAGGTATGTTAACCTTTATTGTTTTTATAATTCTATTCACTGTAGTGTTTGGCCGGGCATTCTGCGGCTGGGCATGCCCGCAAACCATATTCATGGAGATGGTTTTTCGGAAGATAGAATACTGGATCGACGGGGATGCAGTTAAACAAAAGCAACTGAGGAACATGTCGTGGAATGCAGAGAAGATCCGCAAAAGAACGATCAAGTTCGTCGCTTTTTTTGCAATCTCTTTTTTAATAGCCAATTTTTTCCTTGCCTATATCGTAGGTATGGATGAGTTGATGGGTTATATTGAAAATCCTGGAGCAAATGTGGGTACGCTTATTTCTCTGATGATTTTTACAACAGTTTTCTTTTTTGTGTACTGGTGGTTCCGAGAGCAGGTTTGTATTGTTGTTTGTCCTTATGGCAGGTTACAAGGAGTTTTACTCGATAAAAATTCAATTGTGGTTGCTTATGACCATAAGCGTGGAGAAGAACGAGGGAAGTTTAAGAAAGAAGCGGATGACGATTGTAAATGCACAGATTGCAAAGTGGAAGGGGCATGTAAAAGTATAGCAGCCAAATTTGAGGCTTATACAAAACAAGGTGATTGTATTGATTGCTTTGCCTGTGTAAGGGTTTGTCCTACCGGAATTGATATCCGTAATGGTACGCAGCTGGAATGTATTAACTGTACAGCCTGCATTGATGCCTGCGATGATATCATGATTAAGATCAATAAACCGAAGGGGCTAATACGCTATGCATCGGAGAACAGTATTACCAAAGGAGTAAGGCTGAAATTCAATGCAAGGATAAAAGGATATACAGCTGTATTAATGCTTTTGATCTCACTGCTGGCATTCCTGCTTATCAGCAGAACCGACCTGGATGTAACACTGATGCGTACTGCAGGAATGACCTATACGAAATTACCTGATGGCCGGTTGAGCAACCTGTATAATTTAAAACTGGTAAATAAAACGCATAAGGATATTGACTTTACATTGAAAATGGAGAGCCTGCCCGGTGAAATAACTTTGGTTGGCACCGGAGAGTTAAAAGTGAAAAAGGGAGATTATTCAAACCTGCAGTTCTTTGTAAAACTTAATAAGGCTGATGTTGCAGGTTGGAAAACAGAAGTAAGAATAGGGCTATATGAGGCGGAAAAAAAAATTAAAACCATAAAGGCCAGGTTTATCGGGCCGGAAGTATATAATTAAACAATTTATGTATGAACTGGGGATATAAAATACTTGTTGTGTATTCCGTTTTTATACTGGGTATTGTGTTCATGGTGTTTACATCAGCTACACAAAAAACCGACCTGGTAACAACTGATTATTATGCCAAAGAACTGCTGTACCAGCAAAAGATCGATGAGATGAAAAGGGTGTCGGCTTTATCAGCTCCTGTGGAGTATGTAATTAAAGAGCAGCAACTCATCATTCATTTTCCTAAAGATTTTGTGGGTAAAAAACTTACAGGAGAGATATTGTTGTATTGCCCATCTGACGAGATGAAGGACATTAAAAAGGAGTTTGTTATTACAGATGCATTTGTAACTGTAGATCTATCCGCTAACACTACAGGCTTGTACCAATTGCAGTTAAGCTGGGAGGACGGAGGGGTTACTTATTATTTTGAAAAGAAAATATTTTTATAATGTTACCCTTAATGCTTGTGGCTTTTATGATCGGTATTGTTGGCAGCTTTCACTGTGTAGGTATGTGCGGCCCGCTGGCATTAGCATTACCGCTTAATAATAATACAGTCGCTTCTAAAATTACCGGTGTATTCCTGTATAATGCCGGGCGTATAGTAACCTATTCCGGTTTTGGATTACTGCTTGGGTTAATAGGCAGCACGGCAGGTCTCTTTGGTTTTCAGCAAGGCTTGTCAATTGTTGCCGGTACCCTGATTTTGTTATTCCTGGTTGTTCCCAAAAAATATAAAATGCAGTCCACTGCAACAAAATATAGCAATAATTTTTTTACAAAGCTCAGGCTTAAGCTGGGAAGTCTTTTTACACAAAAAAGCAATTCGGCTTTGTTTGTAATTGGATTACTCAATGGGTTATTACCCTGTGGACTTGTGTACATGGCGGGTGCAGGAGCGATTGCAGCTGCTGATACAGCCAGCAGTATTTTATTTATGGCTGCTTTTGGTTTGGGTACATTACCGGTTATGTGGAGCATTGCCTTCTTTGGAAATTATATAGGGATCTCCTGGCGACAAAAAATACGCAGTGCTTACCCTTATATAATGGCAGTGATGGCTAGCCTGCTTATTTTAAGAGGCATGGGACTGGGAATACCCTATGTGAGCCCCAAAATGAATACAGAAAACAAACACGTGCAGGGTTGTTGCGTAAAACACTGACGAATCTCAGTATTTGAAATGATGTTTATCCTTACCTGTACCCGGTAATAAAATTAAGTTTGTAGTAATAATGTTTAATTAAGAAAGATCGTAACCGTGAATTATATGTCAACTGTTAAAATAACAAAGCCCGATCAGTTTCATCATGAACATAAAACATGGATCCGCCTGCTTGAATTCTTTAAGCAGGAAAATATATTTTTAAAAAACCGGCTGGCCGAGGTTGTTGATCATACGTTTGATAAAGGATTTTTAGCATTGGCCGAGCAATTTCAAAATAAATTCATTATTAAAGATGAATACATTGATGAACTGCGCCATGATATTAAGTTACAGGACCAGGATCTGACCAGGCTGGGTGATGATAGCCCGTTAGGGAATAAAATAATTAAACGGGAAGAGAAACTCCGGAATGAAATGGAATTTTTTGAAAATGATTTTAATAAGCTGAAGAATGATTTCAATAAATGCCTGGCTTCTACAATCTAAAATCAATTCAGCATATCCACAAGTTTTTTTTGATTGAGGATGATGATATTCCCGTCTTTGATCTCAACCAATAGTTCACTCTTAAAATCGCTGAGTGTACGGATCAATGATTCAGTGGCAGTGCCGGCAATATTGGCCAGGTCTTCCCTCGATATGTGCATAGAAAATTTATCTTCCGATTCTTTTTGATATTTGGCCTGTAAAGTAAGCAGGGCATCTGCAACTCTTTTCCGTAACGAATTATAAGCAAGGCCCAACAGTTGATTCTCTTTTTCAGTAACATTTTTGGCCAGCAGCTTAACGAATTTGTGTATCACTTCTTTATTGCTGTGCAGCAACTGTTCAAAATCTTCCTTCGGTATAATAGCAATATCACAGTCTTCAATAGCTTCAGCAGTTTCTCTGTACACCGTTTCTTCCAGCAAAGCAGTGTATCCAAAAAAATCGCCTTCATTAAAAAGTCCCACGGTTAGTTCTTTACCGGCATCATTGGTTTTGCAGGTTTTTACTTTTCCCTTCTCTATATAATATAACCGGTTTGGATGATTACCTTCTGTATAAATGGGTTGCTTCTTTTTGTAGTGATTAATATTCCTGTCTCTGGCAAGTTCTATTAAAGGATCTCTTCCTTTAAATTCATTCAGCATCTGACTCATACCATCGGCATCCATATTATAATTCTTAAAAAGCAATTCGGTTTTTTTAAGACGGCTTTCCACCGCATTCAGTAATTCTATATCATCAAAAGGTTTGGTAATATAATCATCGGCGCCCATTTCCATACCTTTTCTAAAATCATTGCGTTCAGCTTTGGCGGTTAAAAAAATGAAAGGAATACCGGTCAGGTCAGGGTTTTTATTCAGCAGGTGTAAAACGCCATAACCATCCAAAACCGGCATCATAATATCGCAAATGATCAGGTCGGGCTTTTGCTGCAGAGCCATTTCTACACCCGCTTTGCCATTCTCTGCAGTGCGTACTTTATAACCCGCCAGCTCCAGGATCTCGGCTGTATTTTCTCTTATTTCATTATTGTCTTCTATCAGGAGTAAATGTTTCATATGTGTTTTTGTATAAGATTACCTGCTACTTTCTTAAATGTAATTATAAAAGTAGAGCCCTTTTCCAGGTCACTGGTATATTCAATCTTGCCATCCATAATTTCTATGTATTTGCTCACAATATGCAAACCGAGGCCCGTTCCCTCAATATTTGTAACATTAGTTCCCCGGAAAAACCTTTCAAACAAATGTTCCTGGTCATCGGCCGAAATGCCCATACCATTATCTTTTACAGTAATTACGATCCTGTCTGTTACAACCTTGCTGCTAAGTTCTATCAGGCTGCTTTCGGGAGAAAATTTAATGGCATTGGATAACAGGTTAGTGATGATATTGCGTAGCAAAGCAGGGTCAGAAAAAATTACTTCATCACCGGTATGCACATAATCAAAATGCTGGCCCTGTTTTGCAATGCCTTCCATCTCGCTGCAAAGCGATGTGATCAGTTCCTTAATATTGAAATTTATTTTGTTGGCCGTGATCTTTCCATCCTCAATTTTACCAATTGACAAAAATTCATTTAATAAATTGGTGAGATTATTCACCGACGATTTAATGCGGTGAATATGTTTATTCCGTTTTTCCTGTTCGCCGGCTTCGGTATATTTTGCTACCAGAGAGGCTGATGAAAGAATGGTGCTCAGCGGTGTTCTAAATTCATGCGATGCAAGGGAAACAAACCTGCTCTTCAGGTCACTCAGGTCTTTTTCTTTACTTAAAGCCCTGGTCAGCTCAGTTTTTGAATTTTCAAGTTCTTCGAGTGTATTTTTTAGTTGCTGTGTACGTAGCTCAACCTTTTGCTCGAGTTCCTCATTCAGCCCTTCAATCTTTCCATTAATTTCTGCTAATTGTTCTTTTTGCTGAAGTATAGCATTCTCATATTCTTTCCTTTTGGTTATTTCTGTTACAAAGGCAATTGTAAAACTTTCTTCATTTGTTTTATAATTGCTCAAGCTAATTTCTACAGGAAACTCATCACCGTTCTTTTTTATTGCAAAAAGATCCTTGCCTAAGCCCATGGGCCTGGGCCTGGGATGTTGAATATAATTATCCCGATGATGTGTATGCTGTGCATGATAACGGCTGGGTATGAGTTGTTCAATTTTTTTGCCGATCAGCTCATTTTGGTCATCATATCCAAACTGGGAGAGTAAAAAATTATTCACTAAAATTATTTCGGCCTTTTCATTGGCAACCAATATGCCCATGGAGGCAAATTGAAATAAAGCTTCAAACTTTTTCTGGGAATCTTTCATTTTATCGAAGTAAGGTTTTGCTAAAAATACAACTTTGATAAGACTCCAAGGAGTAAATTTAAACTACTACATACATTGAAAAAAACTTATCCCTTGCAAAAAATTGCCTGAAAATATTTTTTAAAAATTTATATTTTTAATGAAGGGCATCATATCAATCCATCACTTCATAAATATTCATTGTGTTAGATTTATTTTTCAGGCTCACTTCTCCCACTTTGCGGCAATTGAATGATTCTTTTACTTTCTCGTAGGAGAGCTCATTGATCACGATCTGGTTGGGGCCTGCAACAGATTGTAAGCGTTGTGAAGTATTTACAGTATCGCCAATTACGGTGTAATCAAGGCGACGCAGGCTAGCTGAGCCTATATTACCGGATATCATTTCGCCGCTGTTGATACCAATGGCAACCTGCGGGATAAAAGAAATTTCTTCTAACGCCGGTAATGTTTTTATTTTATTTCTTACTGCCAGGCATGCATCTATCGCCCTGTCCAGGTGATAATCGCCACGAAAAACAGCCATCACAGCATCACCAATAAATTTATCAATATAGCCTCCCTGTGCAATGATCTCTTTTACCATTACATCAAAATATTTATTAAGCAAACTCACCACGGTATCCGCAGGCTCATTTTCGCTGATGGAAGTAAAGCTGCAGATGTCAAGAAAAGCTACCGTTGCTTCTACGGTTTCGTTGGCAACTAATGAAGATTCAAACTCACGGCCTCCCATAAAATTCAACACCGTTTCATCCACATACATTTTGAGGATATTATTTTCTTTGATGGCCTTCATCGTATCCTTCATTTGGTTTACATGTTTGATGGTTTTCTCCATCGTAAGATCAAGGTCTTCAAAATTCACCGGCTTAGTAATGAAATCAAAAGCACCCAGGTTCATAGCCGACCGTATATTTTCCATATCGCCATACGCAGAAACGATAACTGATTTCATTAAACCGTTTTGTTCATTGAGTTTTGTGAGCAGGGTAAGGCCATCCATTTCGGGCATGTTGATATCGCTGAGCACTATATCCACATCTCCGTGCTGTTCCAGTTGTTTCAATGCATGCCTGCCGTTTACTGCAAATATGAAATCATATTTGTGATCCCGTATTTTCTGGCGAAACTTTTGTTTGATAAGCACTTCCAGATCCGTTTCATCATCTACTACTAATATTTTTGACATCAGCTATTTAATTTTAATTTTAATTTTTCTTTTAATGCAGTAAAGTCAACCGGCTTGGTTAAAAAATCATCAGCTCCAAGCCTTTTGGCGGTATTGTAATTTTCGGCATCGCCATATGCGGTAATCATCATCACCACCGGCGGGGGCTCATGATATTTTTGTTTGATGTGCTCCAACAGATCGAGGCCGCTCATACCCGGCATATTAATGTCGGAAAGGATCAATACCGCTTCATGCCTGTGGATATTGAGATAGGAGAGTGCCTCTTCACCGGAAAAAGCAAAAACAAATTCAACTTCATTGTTTTTGATCTCTTTTCTGAACCGCTGTTCAAAAAGAATTTTAACATCATGTTCGTCGTCAACTACTAAAATTTTCATTCGATGAATTTAAGGTTTATACGTGTAAAATGATAATGAATTCTGATCCTTCACCTTCCCGGGTTTCTACTTTCAACTCACCGCCGTGTCCTTTAGTAACAATATCATAACTCATACTCAATCCAAGGCCGGTTCCCTGCCCGGTGGGCTTGGTTGTAAAGAAAGGTTGAAAGATCTTATCCAGTACTTTTTGAGGAATTCCATTGCCATTATCTTTTACAGAAATTAAAACTTTATCGCCAGATTTTTTTGTGCTTAGCGAAACTGTCGGTTCATAATTTTCAATTCCCGACTTCTTCTTTTCATCAATCACATAAAATGCATTAGTAATTAAATTCAAAATTACTCTTCCCATATCCTGTGGAATAATATTGATGTTGCCAATACTTTCATCAAAATCAGTTTTCATCGTGGCATTGAATGATTTGTCTTTTGCCCGAAGGCCATGATAAGCCAACCGCAAGTATTCATCGGCTAATGCGTTAATGTCGATTGGTTCTTTAATACCACTGCTGCTACGGCTGTGTTGCAACATTCCTTTTACAATGTCGCCTGCACGTTTACCATGATGATTTATTTTCTCCAGGTTTTGTTTCAGGTCAAGTGCTATCTGTTTTGCTTCTTCTAAATTTCCCTGTTCAATTTCTACATTCATTTCATCAATCAGCTCATTACTCACTTCACTGAAATTATTTACAAAATTTAACGGGTTTTGAATTTCATGTGCAATGCCTGCGGTGAGTTCCCCTAGACTTGCCATTTTTTCGGCTTGTACCAATTGAGCCTGCGTCAATTTTAATTCCTGTAAAGTGCTTTCTACTTTTAGTTTTTGCCGTGTGAGAGAAAAATTTGCTTTCTGCTTCTGCCTGTTGTTAAGGTACAAAATAAACGCTACTGCAAAAAGGATAAAAAGGCCGCCAAATAATATATTAAATTTTAATTGTGTTTGCGCCTCCTCTTTTGCATCTTGTAACTCTTGCTGGCGCATCGTTTCATCAAAACTGAGCCCTTGTATTACATTTTGTTTTTCCTGGCTAAACAAACTGTCCTTAACAGTCATGGATATGTTCTGATACACAAAGGCGCTGTCAACATTGTTTGTAGCCATATAATAGCCGGTTAAAAAATTACTGGCATCTATTGCGTTGATGGTAAAGCCTACTTTTTGTGCAAATGCCAATGACAGCTTTGCATAATACAAGCTGGAATCTAATGAACCCACTTTTTTAAACACTCTGGCCATACCAAGATAGAGTTCGGAAAAAGCTTCAGAATCATTTAATTCTAAAAGAAAAGGAATACTTAACCGGTACTTGCTCATGGCAAGCCCGGGCTGCTCCATTTTAAAATAGATGTTGCCAAGATTTGCTAAAGCTATTCCCGTTAGATCTTTATCCTTTTGTTGTACGGCCAAATCATATGCACGGCTTGTATAGATTAAAGCAGAATCGAGCATATTTAATTTTTCATAACTGTCTCCCAGATTTAATGTGGTAATTCCAACACCTCGTAGATTATTAATTGCTTTAAAAATGACAAGTGATTTTAATAAATAATCAATAGATCGGCGATAATCGCCCATTAAAGAATAATCATTGGATATGTTCACTAGAATAACTGCAATGGTTCTTTTATCTTGAGAAGTTTCTGCAATTTCAAGTGCTTTCATTTTCAGTTGCAATGCTTTGAGATAATTGCCTGTATTAGTAAACACATTTCCAATCATATTCATGCTTATGGCTTCTCCTTTTGCAAAGCCTATTTTATTTGAAAGCGAAAGACTTTGCTGTGCCAGCAACAGTGCTGTATCAGGTTTGGAATATATATAATTACTGCTTAATCGATAAAGCAGCACTACCCGGCCGGTATCCTGTTTTTCAATTTGCAATAACTTTTTCA
>JAYUYX010000129.1:0-27473 GCA_043752205.1 Chitinophagaceae bacterium | reverse complement strand
AAATATTCTAATTAAATATTATCGATAAATTTCATTAATTATTGTTTATCAACTATTTATAAAAATTTATGCTAATACTAAAAATTTAGTTACAAAATTTCGTTGCAGACACATATCTTAATCATCATCAATCTAAATATATTAGCAGTTATTTCAACTTCATTTTTTAGTTTATGGTTAAGTAAATTTGTTGGCTTACCTTACAGGTATAAATTTTAAGCATGAAAACTCCACTCCGCCTCTACCCTTTTCTAATTCTTTTTATTTCTATTTTAGCGACATCGTGTCAGTCGCCAAAGGAATTGGTATACCGAGACTTTAAAAATGTAAAAGTTGAAAAAGTAGGTTTTGACGCCACAACTTTAAAAGTTGACCTTGTTTATTATAACCCCAATAATTTTGGGTTGCAGCTTAAGTATACAGATTTAGACATATTTGTTGATAATAATTACCTGGGCCATAGCTCCCAGGATTACCAGATAACTATACCCAAGCTTGCAGAATTTACATTGCCTATTAAGATAGATGTAGACATGAAAAACCTCCTTAAAAACTCTTTAGCAAGTTTATTAGGCAAAGAAGTACTGGTAAAAATTACGGGTAATGTTAAGTTAGGCAAGGCCAATGTATACAAAACCTTCCCGGTTAATTATGAGGGATTACAGAAATTTTCAGCATTTTAGCTGTAGCTGAAAGCAATTTGAAGCACGTTAGCAGGCATTATTTGAGGAAAATTAAGATTAAACCTGAAATTATTGCTTTACAGCGGGGTTAGCTAAGGCCTTCGCTTTAGCTGTTTCTATCTGAAGTTTACAGTCTTTAGGCAGCCTTTTATAAGCCACTTCCTCCGCTTCAATATCATCTGCATCAAAACCTAAGTTGGCTATCGACACTTTAATATTCTCCAGCGTAGTACGGTCATTTAACCAGGTTACAGTAGTAGTTTTTTGTTTGGGATTGCTTTTTACCGATGTAACACCCTCCGTATGGCTGATAAAGAATTCTACCTTCTCTTTACACTTATCGCAAAGCACTGTGGGGGTTTTAATAACTGCTTTGCCGGCTACTTTCTGCGTTTGCTGGTATTGTGCTAACCCGGTAGAAACAAAACAAATAAGCGCCAAAAAACTGAGTGAAAATGCTTTCATGCTGGTAGAATTTTGAATAAAGTTATTACATCCCAGTCCAATTAGCGGGGTCGGCACTCCAATTTAACAAGGTGTTTTGTTCTTCCTGGGCAATAATACCCTTTTCAACCGCCAGGGTTATAAGGGTTTGGTAATTGGTTAGGGATTGATAAGGGATATTTGCAGCTTTAAAAGCATCATCTGCTATTTGAAACCCATAAGTAAAGATGGAAACCATGCCTACCACATCTGCACCGGCCGCTTTTAAAACTTCGCAAACCTGAAGACTGCTGTTACCGGTTGATATGAGATCTTCTATCACCAATACCTTCTGCCCTTTTTCAAATGTTCCTTCTATCTGGTTGCTTAAACCATGTTCTTTTGGCTTTGGCCTTACATATATATAAGGCAATTTTAACTGATCGGCAGCCATGGCACCCCAGGCAATACCTGCTGTTGCTACACCCGCCAGCACATCTGCCTCCGGAAACTTTTCAAAAATCACACTGCACATTTCACTTTTAATAAAATCCCGCACATAAGGAAAGGATAATACCTTGCGGTTATCGCAGTAAATAGGACTCTTCCAGCCGCTGGCCCAGGTAAAGGGTTGTTGCGGACTGAGTTTTATTGCATTAATTTGTAAAAGCTTTTCAGCTACGGCTTTTTCGTTAGTCATGCTGCAAATTTAGGGAATAGGAATTAGCTATTAGCCATTAGCTGTTGGCTATTAGCAAAACATCAAAAAACTTAAACCTGCAGTTAGATGCTAAAAGCTAATTGCTAAAAGCTAAAAGCCTCTTCTATGTATATCAATATTTATTTTGGTGATAAGCCTGTTATTCTTTGTGATGAAATTGACAAGGAACTAAACGAGATACTGCATCACCCGGATGCGGTTTTTGTAGATGAGATATCGCCTAGGGCGATTAAATCTATGCTGCATGAGATTAAGAAAGATGAATTTCATGCGGGAGTGATATGGCATACTGATCTTACCAAATTAAAAGAAACCTTTTTTAAATTGTTTAAAGTGATTGAAGCCGCAGGAGGTATTGTGCAAAATGAAAAAAAAGACCTGCTGTTTATTTACCGGCGGGGTAAATGGGACCTGCCGAAGGGCAAGCTGGAGAAAGCTGAAAAAATTGAGGATTGTGCATTGAGGGAGGTGACGGAAGAAACGGGGGTTACGGATCTTCATTTAAAAAAGAAAATTGGCGAAACCTATCATGTGTATGATGAGTTTGGTAAACACTTTTTAAAAATATCTCACTGGTATTATATTACCTGCTCATCTACCCAAACATTAATACCACAAACCGTGGAAGATATTACGGAAGTAAAATGGGTAAAGACAAAGGATATTAAAGCGCCGATGGAAAATACTTATCCGAGTATAAAGGATATACTGAGTACTTTTTTTGATGAGCCGTAAGGGTTTAGGGTTTGTGGTTTTTGTTATTTTCAAATTATGATTTTACAATTCTGTTTCAAAACATCATTGGTAAAACGTTTAATAAATTTATTGAATTGTAAACATAGGATTGGGTTTGCTGCAACCCAAAGAAACATTTCACATGGCGAAACAGTATGAAGAACTTCTGCAAGAGCTTTACAAATTTTCAGACACGATATTATCCTTAGGTACTCCAATAGTTGACAATAGACTTGAACATCTTGAAAAATACTTAGGATATCAGCTTCCATCAGATTTTAAATTCATTATAACCCGGCATAATTCATTTTCAGTTGCCGGAACGGAAGTATTAGGAGTTGGTGAGGATTTGCATCAGGCCTCCATTGAGAACGTATATAAATTTGAGCATGATGAAGTCGGCAACCCAATGCCTCAAAAGTTACTTCCATTCTCTCCTGATGGATTTGGAAATCACTATTGCTTTGATTTGAATAAATTAAATAATGGAATTTGCCCTGTTGTTTTTTGGCAACACGATTATATCTATTCCAAGGAAGATGAAGCGGAAGTTTGTAATGTAAATTTTATCGAGTGGGTAAAAGAAGTAATGATTGACTGGACTTTAGAAGACACAAATTACGATGGAAGTGATAAAACATAACAACGGTATGCAGCTCTGCCGGCGGAGATAAGTTGTTAAATTGCCGGCATCTGGGCTTTGATTGTTTCGTCCTGAAATAGGTTGACTACAAAATGAACTTAAAAGAACAGATCATTCAGGAGTATTAAACCTAAGGAATACAAATTAACTTTTCAGCTTTTTTAAAATTGCAACCGTTAACCGGCTTACGCAAATCAGCTTTTTCCTGTCATCATGAATTTTTATATCCCACACATGTGTGGTTGCACCAATGTGCAGCGGCGTACAGGTTGCAGTTACAAAGCCTTTGGTGGCACTGCGTACATGATTTGCATTGATCTCTAATCCAACACAAATAAATTTATCTGCATCCATTACAAAATGCGAAGCAAGGCTACCAATGGTTTCTGCTAAAGCGCAGCTGGCACCACCATGTAATAACCCGTAAGGTTGTTTTGTACGATCATCAACCGGCATACGCATCACCAGATAATCATCACCAAGCTCTACCCATTCCATACCTAAAAATTCACCCATGGTTTTTGGGCCAAGGGGATTTAGATCAGGTAAGCTCAACAATTTATTAAACCAGATAGACATAATTATTTCTTCATCTTCTTAATAGATTGATTTACCACATCAGGCAAGAACTGGGAAACATTACCACCATTGCGCAATACATCTCTTACAAGCGTGGAAGCCACAGAAGTAAATTTAGGAAGACAGGTGAGAAAGATGGTTTCAACATGGGTATCAATGCTGCGGTTCATATCGGCTATTGCTTTTTCATATTCAAAATCATTTACGTACCTGATACCACGGAGTATAAAATTTGCACCAACTTTTTTACAACAGTCAACGGTCAATCCATCATACGCCAATACCTCTACCTTGGGATTATTTTTATAAATTTCTTTTAACCATTTAACCCTTTGCTTTTCGCTGAACATGGGTTTTTTATTGGCGTTTCGGCCAATACCAATTACCAGTTTTTCAAACAGGGGCAATGCCCTGTCAATGATATCTGTATGACCCATGGTAACGGGATCAAATGTGCCGGGAAATAAACAGATTCTTTTCATTTTAATGAATAATTGATAATTTGATAATGGATAATTCCTTTGAATTAAAATCTTCCTTTTACTTCTGCCAAAGTACAAATGTTATTGTAAATATGAGATAATAGATTACAAAAACATTATCAATTATCCACTAAAAATTATCCATTTGTTTTGTTTCCTGCCAGCAAATAAAGAACTGCCATCCGCACCGCTACTCCATTTTCAACCTGCTGCAAAATTATTGATTGATTACTGTCGGCTACATCGCTGTCAATCTCTACGCCGCGGTTTATAGGCCCCGGGTGCATAATTACAATTTCTTTCTTTAAACTGTCCAGTAATTTTTTACTTATGCCGTAAGCCAGGTTATACTCCCGCAAAGATGAAAAAAGTACCTGGTTCTGTCTCTCTAATTGAATACGCAGCACATTTGCTACATCACACCATTCCAATGCCTTTTTAATATTATACTCAACCTTTACATTTAATGCCTGCTCAATGTATTTTGGAATAAGTGTTGGCGGACCCGCTACCATTACCTCAGCACCCATTTTATTTAACAGGTAAATATTACTGAGCGCTACTCTTGAGTGCATGATATCTCCTACAAGTACAACTTTTTTTCCTGCAAGCGATCCCAATCTTTCTTGTATAGATAATGCATCCAATAAAGCCTGGGTTGGATGTTCATTGATACCATCACCTGCATTGATAATTGCTGCGGGGATATGCTTGGCTAAGAAATGCGGGGCACCGCTGGCACTATGGCGCATTACCACCATATCAACCTTCATGCTTAAAATATTATTCACCGTATCCAGCAATGTTTCTCCTTTTGATACAGAAGATGCTGATGCGGAAAAATTGATGGTATCTGCACCCAGCCTTTTCTCGGCAAGCTCAAAAGATATTCTTGTACGGGTTGAATTTTCGTAAAACAAATTCACAATGGTTACATCCCTGAGCGATGGTACTTTTTTTACAGGCCTCTGTAAAACTTCTTTAAACTGTGTGGCGGTTGATAAAATAAGGGAAATATCTGTTGCGGTAAGGTCTTTAATGCCCAATAGATGTTTGGTAGATAGTTGCATTAAGGAGCGAAGTTAAGGGAAACAAGGCAAAAGGCAAAAGTCAAAATTAAAAACCAACAACTTTTAAATCAATGCAGCTTTTTGAATTTTGATTTAATATAAAACCACCGCCTCATTATCCCATTCCACTTTTACTTTTTGAGAAATGACCGAATCAATGGCCTTGCCGCAATAGTCAGGTTGAATGGGCAATTCACGGTTGAACCGCCGGTCAACCAAAACACATAATTCCACTTTTTGAGGCCGTCCAAAATCCTGTATAGCATCCAATGCAGCACGTATGGTACGTCCTGTGTATAAAACATCATCAATCAAAATCACTTTTTTACCTTCGATGGAGAAAGGGATATCGGTTGTGTTGGCAACATGCAGTTCATTCCTTACATCATCGCGGTAGAAAGTAATATCTAATAGCCCATATTGAATTTTTTCTTCGGGGCATAACATTTTGATACATTCCATGATCTTTGAACCTACCTGCACACCACGTGGTTGTATACCAATAAATACAGTATCTGATATATGCTGGCTATTCTCTAAAAGCTGGTGTGCCAGCCTCAATATGGTAAGCTGTAACTGTTGTTTATCTAAAATCGTTTTCAAGTAAAATATTTGTAAAGCGAATTTATCTGTTATTGGCCGATAAAAAAAGTCCCCATTTACGGAGACTTTTTATTAATTATTTTCCTCCCTTCAATTGTTGTTGCAGTTCTTCCAGCTCTTCCCATTTAGTATTTGCCGCAAGTTTAGCCTGTTTTGGCCAACTGCCCGGGTTGTGCATACCAAAATTACTGCCACCCATTTCGAGTATCTCTTTTAAAGTTTTGATTGTTGTTTTGGCAAGCTGTTTATAACTGTAGATCTTATTTTTGTTCAACAACGCTTCTATCTTTTTACCAATGCCTTCGATCTTTGTAAGATCCTCCTTTACAACTACCGGTTTTGCAATGGATACTTTTATTGTTTTACCTGTCTTGGGATTTGCAGTTTTAGGTTTTGCTGATCCTTGCTCTTCAACAATTTCAAGCACCCTTACCAGGCAATTCTCTACCGGGAATCCAGGCGTTTCTGAAACTACTTTTTCATTATTATCATTCACCCACCTGCCATTGCTGAGCAGGTAGCGGTATTCATAATCTCTACCGGCCTGCAATTCCAGTTCAGCAGTCATTGATCCGTCAGCCTGCTTTTGCAGGCAAACAGCCTCATCCATATTCCAGTTATTGAATTCTCCCAATAACACACATTCAGCTGCACCAATAATGTTGGAAGCAGGTAATGTGAACACGATCTTTGTCATTATTTATTTATTTTGATTTAATTATTTTTCCTGTAAGAAAGGGTAGCGATAATCTGTTGGTGAATTAAATGTTTCCTTTATTGTCCTTGCACTTAACCAGCGGTATAAATTTAAAATTGAACCCGCTTTATCATTGGTACCACTACCTCTTGCACCGCCAAATGGTTGTTGGCCAACCACCGCACCTGTTGGTTTATCGTTGATGTAAAAATTACCTGCGCTGTTGCGTAACCTGTCTGTAGCCATTTCTACCGCAAAACGATCCTGCGCAATTACAGCACCTGTTAAAGCATAAGGCGATGTTTCATCAACCAGTTTTAAGGTTGCTTCATATTTATTCTCATCATAAATATATACGGTTAGCACAGGCCCAAATAACTCTTCGCACATGGTTACATATTTTGGATCGGTTGCTTCGATAATAGTTGGCTCAATGAAATAACCATCTGTTTTATCACACTTACCTCCTACCCATATTTTTGCTGCAGCATCTCTTTTTCTTGCGCCTTTGATATAACCTTCCAGCTTATCAAAACTTTTTTCATCAATAACTGCATTAATAAAATTTGTAAAATCTTCCACCGTTCCCATCTTCATCGTCTTTACCTGCTCAACCAGTTTCTTCTTTACTTCAGCTGCCATATTTGATGGAATGTAAGCCCTTGATGCAGCAGAACATTTTTGTCCCTGGAATTCAAATGCTCCCCTTGCCAATGCAGCAACAACCACATCCGGGTCGGCACTTTTATGTGCTATCACAAAATCCTTACCGCCGGTTTCGCCAACAATACGGGGATAAGAACGGTACATACTCATGTTCTTACCTATCGTTTCCCACATCTTATTGAATACGCCTGTGCTACCGGTAAAATGTATGCCTGCAAAGTCACGGTGATTAAAAACAACTTCGCCAATGGTTGGCCCGTCAATAAATACCAGGTTGATAACACCATCGGGTAAACCTGCTTCTTTTAATATACGCATAAACATTTGTGCGCTGTAAACCTGTGTGTTGGCGCATTTCCAGATAACTACGTTGCCGCACATAGCTGCGGATGTTGGCAGGTTTCCACCAATCGCTGTAAAGTTGAATGGCGTTAATGCAAATACAAATCCCTCCAGCGGGCGGTACTCCATGCGATTGTTCATATTAGGACCACTGATGGGTTGCTGCCGATAAATATCACTTAAGAAATGAACATTGAAACGTAAGAAGTCTATCAATTCACAAGCTGCATCTATCTCAGCCTGGAAACAGTTCTTACTTTGTCCAAGCATAGTAGTACCGTTAATGTATGGGCGGTATTTGCCGGCTAACAGATCGGCGGCTTTTAAAAATATATTCGCCCTGTTCTCCCAACTCATGTTGGCCCACTTATCTTTTACTTTTAAGGCAGCATTGATTGCTTTTGTTACATGTTTGGCTTCACCGGTATGAAATTGGCCAAGCAAATGTTTACGCTCATGTGGCGGACGAATCTCCACTATTTTTCCTGTTCTCACTTCTTCGCCACCAATGTACATAGGTACATCAACTTTTTCCTTTTTAAGTTCTGCTAAAACTTCTTTCAATCTTTTCTTTTCTGCAGAACCTGGTGCATAAGACAGAACCGGCTCGTTAACCGGCATTGGATAGTAAAAGTCTCCGTATTGCATGATTGTTATTTTTATTGTTTGTAAAAAGTTCAGCAAAGGTATGTGGTACAAGTGAGTGACACAACGATATTGAATAGAATTTCAAATGCTTGTTACAAAAAGAATTTCACGCAAAAATCGCGACGGTGCAAAGACGCAAAGGGAAACTTAAATGCAAAACTTTGCAGCTTGCCTCCTTTGCTGATTTGCGTGAGATAAATCAACTTTCCGTTTCCTTCTCACTCATCAAATACGCTTTGATAAATCCATCCAGTTCTCCATCCATCACAGGCCCCACATTACCTACTTCATAATCCGTGCGGTGGTCTTTTATCATTTTATAGGGATGAAAAACATAACTCCGTATCTGGCTGCCCCACTCTATCTTTTTCTTTTTACTGTTGCTGGCATCTTTTAATTCGTTACGCTTTTGCAATTCTATTTCATACAGGCGGCTTTTCAGCATCTGCATGGCCATTTCCCGGTTGCCAAGCTGGCTCCTATCCTGTTGACATACCACCACAATACCTGTTGGTATATGCGTTAACTGTACTTTGGTTTCCACCTTATTTACATTCTGTCCGCCGGCACCACCACTTCTTGATGTTTCCATTTTTACATCCGCAGGGTTGATGTCGATCTTTATCGTATCATCCACCAAAGGATATACATTAATAGAGGCAAAGGATGTATGCCTGCGGGCATTGCTATCAAAAGGTGAGATACGCACCAAGCGATGTACCCCATTCTCAGACTTTAAAAAGCCATAAGCAAAGTCACCTTCAAATTCGTAGGTAGCGGTTTTAATACCGGCGCCATCGCCCCATTGCCAGTCGATCTCTGTTACTTTCCAGCCTTGTTTTTCGGCATACATACGATACATTCGGGCAAGCATTTCGGCCCAGTCCTGGCTTTCGGTACCACCAGCGCCACTGTTTATTTGCAATACTACGGGCAGTTCGTCTTCGGGCTCGTTCAGTGTACTTTTAAATTCAGCCTCCTCAATCTTTTCAATAGCAAAATCGTACGCCTGTTTTACTTCTTCTTCGCTGGTTTCGCCTGCTTTCCAAAATTCGAATAATACAGCAAAATCTTCCACAGCAGTTTCCACCACATGGTAAAGATTTATCCAGTACTCATGAACTTTAATTTCTTTCAGGATAGCGGTTGCACGGACATTATCATCCCAAAAACCCGGCGAAAGTGAAAGTTGTTTATCATTAGCTGCTTTGGCTTGTCGGTTAGCGACGTCAAAGAAACCTCCCCAAGACCAAAACACGGTCCCTCATAGATTTAAGATGTTCTATTGTCATGCCGCAAAGGTAATTATTTAAGATAGACATACCAACCCTAATAGAATTTGATATTTTCTCAAGAACCTTTTGAATAAATTTTGCGTTTATAGAATAGAAACAGTTTTTTTAGGGGAATATAAACAGCAGGCATCATTATCGCTGCTTATGTTGTCAACATTAGGATGTAGTAAAGCAAAAGATAGTTAACTTTAAAATCCCCAATCATTTTTAAACTGTATTTAAAGTACATGCCGATTTACCGTAAAATATTGGGTTTATTGATCACAAGTGTATTCTTGTGCACAGGAAATATGGCTGCATGGGGCCAATGTCCCCCCAACATTGATTTTGAGAATGGGAATTTTAATGGCTGGACCTGTTATACCGGCTCTGTTGCATCTGTTGACAGCGTTAACCAGATAACTTTTAATAATTCAGGCGGGCCAGTATTTAACCGGCATACTATGTATTCTAGTAATCCGGGTGCAGGTTTAGATGAATACGGTGGTTTTCCAAAAAATTGCCCTAATGGAAGTGGTATTTCTATCAAGCTGGGTAATAATAGTGCCGGACGTGAAGCCGAAGGTGTTTCTTATGATTTTACCATCCCCGCAAATGCAAATACCTACAACCTAATATATAATTATGCCGTTGTTTTCCAGGATCCGGGGCATCATGTATCTGAACAACCACGGCTCGATCTCCTGGTGCAGAATCTTACAGATGGTTATCCCATTATGTGTTCTTCCTTTTCATTTTTTGCTAACGGCTCTCCATTACCGGGTTTCCAGCTTTCACCAAATCCGGGTGGTAATACCCCCGTATGGTTTAAAAGCTGGACGGCAGTTTCCATCAACCTGGATAACCTGGCGGGCAAAACCATCAGGCTTTTCTTTAAAACCGCTGATTGTACTTTCAGGGTACATTTTGGCTATGCCTATATTGATGTGAACAGCGAATGCAGCGACAGATTTGAAGGGGCTGATTTTTGTCCTGATGATAGTTATGTTAGCGTAAATGCTCCCTATGGCTATCAAAGTTATACCTGGTTCAACAGCAACTTTACACAGGTATTAGGCACATCGCAAACACTTACTTTAGTGCCGCCGCCTGCTGCCGGTACGCAGGTAGCAGTAGTAGTAGTTCCCTATAGCGGCTATGGCTGCCACGATACCTTATATACCTACCTCTACGATACTTTAAGTTACCAGGCCAATGCCGGTCCAAATAAGAATTCGTGCAATAACAGTATTGTACAAATTGGGGTACCGCCTAAGCCTGGGTGGATTTACCAGTGGAGCCCGTCTACAGGACTAAATGATCCTACATTGGCAAACCCACTGGCCATGCCGGATACAACTACAGCGTATATTTTAACCGTAAAACATAATGGGGGCGGTTGCGTAAGTATGGATACGGTTCTTGTAAAAGCGGCCAAACTATCCGATAGCCTGCTAGTTATAGGTAAAGTAAACTGGTGTATTGGCAGTGGCGACAGTACTGTACTACGAGTACAGGCAGATAGTGTGCAATGGTACAGGGATGGTATTATTATATCTGGTGCAAACCAGTCGCAGTACAGGGTAACACAAACTGGTACTTACCATGCCGAAGTATTCAGTTTTTTGGGCTGCAGTTTAATAACCAAACCAGTCGCCGTAAATATATCCTCTATACCGGTACCCGGTTTTACCGTTGATAAGCCTGTACAATGTATGGTGAACAATAAATTTATTTTTACCAATACCAGTACCAATGCTGTAGGGGCCATGCAATACAAATGGATAATGGGCGATGGATTCACAGCCACGTCACGTAACCTTACCTATAGTTTTAAAAATCCCGGTATATATGAAGTGGTAATGATCGTGAGGAGCAATGCATCCTGTGCCGACAGTACAACTATGACCATTAAAGTAAACCCAAATGTTTTTGCGGCCTTTACTGTAAAACCGGTATGTATTAATGAACCGGTATTGCCAATAAACAATACCATCGACCCCGGCAATACGACCGTATTTTATTCATGGGATTTTGGCAACGGCCAAACATCAACGTTACGTAATCCACCTATACAGGTTTACCCTGGTGCAGGAAATTATGTTATCAGTTTATCAGTAAGCTCAGCACAATGCCCCTTTCCTTTAAGCATACAAAAAAGATTTGTAACGGTAGAAAATCCTGTACCTGGTATCAATAACCCACCAGCATATGCCGTAGCTAACCTGCCGCAAATATTGCAGGCCAGGCCTATTGGCAATTCGGTATTGTGGACACCGGCTACAAGCCTCGATAATGCCAGCAGCTATACACCCGTTTTTAACGGCAATGCAGAGCGTACTTACATTGTAGCGTTAAAGACCATTGCAGGATGTTTAACAGTAGATACGCAGGTTGTAAAGATCAATAAGAACATTGTTATTTTTGTACCCAATGCATTTACGCCCAATAAAGACGGTCGCAATGATGTTTTAAAACCATTTATGATAGGCATAAAAGAACTGAGATACTTTAAGATCTTCAACCGCTGGGGAGAACTCATTTACCACACCCAGAACCCCAAGACCGGCTGGGACGGCCGCTTTAAAGGCAACCCCGTACTTACACAAACATTAATGTGGATGCTGGAAGGCATTGGTGCAGACAATAAAACCTACAATGCAAAAGGAAGCACAATTTTAATACGGTAGTCTTGTGTTTTGTGTTTTTAATGCATGCAACTTAGCTCATCACACGCAACCAAAAAACAAAAATAAAAAATGCAAATACAATAATTAGTTTTGAGTTTTTAAAAGATACTGCTTACTCATTATGCCCAACTCAAAACCCACAACTGAAGACCCACAACTCACTTTTCGCTACTTCATCATTAACAAGCCATTTAATATGGTATCACAGTTTGTAAGTACGCATGATGTACAGTTGCTTGGTGATCTGGAATTTAATTTTCCATTGGGTACACATGCCGTGGGCAGGCTCGATAATCATTCCGAGGGCCTGCTTATTCTTACCACCAACAAAAAAGTTACCCGCCTTTTATTTTTAAGTAATGAACCCCATAAGCGTACTTACCTGGTGCAGGTAAACAATGTCTTTTCTGATGAAAATTTAAAGCGCCTGCAAAAAGGTATCAGCATACGCATAAAGACCGGCGTAACTTATACAACAACCCCCTGCGATGTACGTGTTGTAACCAATCCCCAGGATCTATATGAACTGGGCGACAGGCTTACTGCTTACCACCCTTTTACCTGGTTGCTCATCACCATTACCGAAGGCAAATTTCACCAGGTACGTAAAATGATAGCCGCTACCGGGCATAAATGCAAAAGGCTTATACGCATCAGTATTGAAGACCTGGAACTTAATGGATTGCCTGCCGGTGCAGTACATGAACTGGAGGAGCAGGATTTTTTTACAAAGCTGAAAATCACTTCTTACTAATATTTACTGCTTTCTTCTACTTAACAGTTCACATTGTTCTGAAAGTGGTTGTGAAAATTCATCGCATTTTTCTTTTGCAAATGAACACAGAAAGAGAATACAACTAAATTTATTTCTGTAGCTTTTACCGTTTTGTTTTTTAACTTACGTCACCATTATTAACTAATCTCTAAAATATACTTAAATGAACAAAACCGGCCCAATCATTATTATTGAGGATGACCAGGACGACCAGGATATACTGGCAAGTATCTTTAAAGATCTAAATTATAATAATGAACTTGTTTTTTTTGCAGACAGCCTGCAGGCTTTAGCTTATTTGACCGACACAGAGATAGAACCTTTTCTTGTACTTTCTGACATCAACATGCCTAAACTGAGCGGTTTAGAATTGCGGGAAAAAATTCACAATAATGAAGACCTGAGATTAAAATCTATCCCCTACCTCTTCTTTTCTACAAGTGCTGAACAGCAACATGTAATTGATGCTTATTCAAGATCTATCCAGGGTTTTTTTGTAAAACCAAATAATTACGCCAAACTAAAAAGCACTATTGTAAAAATTGTAGAATACTGGCAGGAATGTGAATCGCCTAATTATATTAAAAATGCCCAACAATAAATCATTTACTTTAAACCCACAAACCTGCCAATTATATTTACTGCTGCATGAGCCGAATAGAGTCAGCTGTAATTTTGGTATTGATTGATAAACGCATTAAATCAAGTGCTTCGATACGTTGTTGTTTTTTCTTTATCGCCAGTCTGTAACGGGTTATTTTATTTTCCTGATCATCTACATTGTTTTTTGCTTCCCTTGAATCTTTGGCTTCATTATACGCTTTATTAGCTCTTCTTTTAGCAGTTTTTGCATCCTTTACACTTCCGTTTGTTGCTTTAGATGCCTGGTCGCTACTGGCAGATGCCGAATTAGCTGCATCATTATCTGCATTCCTGGATTTAGATTGCAAGCCAAGCAAAGTATTCTGGGCGGTTAATAATTTTGCATTTAACTCAATTATATCATTGCTCACACTCACATATTCCTTATTCAGCTTAACGGTATCTTCAATCTTCTTATATTTTTGAGAGAAACCAGATAATGCAGGAAATATTAAAGCAACAACGCAAAACAAACGTGTAATTTTTTTCATTTTATTTTTTTAGGTTAAGTAATTGTTGGCATAAGTACAAAAGACATGCCTCAATTGACGTTGTATTGGAAAGGTGAAGTTAGTGCTTATTACAACAAACCAACATATCATAAGCTACTGAGAAGGTAAGCGTAACAACCTGCGGAAACATATTTTTAAATTTAATCTTAACAGCTTCAAATTGCTTTATATACTCATGCATTTAGGATGAATTTTCTGATTCGGTATTTTCCATTCCAATATAAAACAGTTGACTCTTTAACATCTCACCTAAATTTTGCAGCTTATTAACCAGGTTGTGTTATGCATTTGCAGTTAAAACTGTAAGTTTGCTACAAATGCACCCTAATGGAATTAAAGTTTGTAAAAAACATACAGTTTACCAGACTGATAAAATGTGATGGCCAATTAAAGGAATTCAATTTTAGAAAACCAAATGGCAAGCCCGAAGGCCTTTTTACGGTAGATGTAATTGATGCTAAAGCCAACCGGATCATCTTTAATATGGAGATGAGAGAAGCAGCCTGGAAAATTACAACAGCCGACCTGCCGGCCTGGATAATGGAAAGCGAAAAAGCCTTTCATGAGATCATCGAAGAGGAATTCAAATCGATCTAGCTTTTATAAAGTATAACCTTTTTAAAATCGAAAAAGCTTTTGTTCTTACCAGGAACAAAAGCTTTATATTTATTTTGTAAATTTTATTTATTAAACTCAGCAACCACTTTAATTGTTGGCTCTTTAGCCACTTTACCTGCGCCAATAGCAGGTCCATTAACGCCATAGTCTTCCAGCTTAATGCTGAAGTCTGATGTAGTTTTAATTGATTTGCCTTTCACTGTTATTGTACCGTTTGTTGTAACTGGCTTAGTAACACCATGCACGGTTAGATCGCCTGTAACATTTACATTATACACGCCATTCTTTTTAAACTTAACAGCTTTTACATTGCTGATGGTACCCACAAAGCTGGCCGTAGGAAACTGGTCGCTATTCATCCAGCCTGCATTATTAAAATGCTCTTGTATCTTGGGATTAGAGAAAGTAAAGCTCTTTACAGTAGCTTCAAAAGCTACCTTACCAGTTTTGGTATCCAGCGATGCGATAACGGTTTTGTTCTCTGCCTTAGGTAATTTATCAATGCTGGTAGTAGCATCAAAATTAATAATGGCCGAGGTGGTTGTTTTCTTTTGAGCAAACAGTAAACCTGTTGCCAGTACCAATGCCAATGAGAGGATCGTTTTTTTCATGGTGTGTGTTTTTTGTTTTTTACTTTTTGATTTTTTACTTTTTATTCAAAGCACAGCGCTTAAAAGTAATATATTCTGTTTCCAGGATATTACTAAATGCGCCATTGCTGCAACTGCCTTTTACAGATACCTGATCGCCTTCCTTTATAGCTTTAGCCTCACTAAGATGCTGCTGTTGAAAAGCAAAAATGATATAAGCGCCGTTTTGAGCCGTATCAATCATTTTTATGTTCATGGTTGTATCTGCAGGTTCAATGGCTGATACTATACCATTTACTACAATTATCTTTTCTGAATATTTCTTATTGGCTGCCGTCATATTTTGCCTGAACTCCTTAATAAAATCAACAGCATTAACCGTATAATCGGTTTTTACTGTAGTGGTATCATCGTATTTAAGTGTAAACAGGTACCACACAACTGCTCCACCGGCAAGCAATAATACAAACAAAGCAATAAGCCATTTTTTATATCCCCTATTTATTTTTCTGGTAAGCATAGATTAAAACAACCCTTATTATTTAGTTTGACAAATATACAGTGTTTGAACATTGAATAAACATTTAATTAAACATAAATTCCCCAAACCCTGTTAATAAATAATGAACAGGCTGTAAATCTAAACATGGCTTTACATATATATTATGATTGGCAGGTAATTTGTTTAAAGTTTAAACATATATTTTCGCACTAAATAAACGCATTGCTAAAAGCTGTACATACCCTTTTAAGTTTCTATATAGGACAAGGTTTAGTTACCTGTTGTATAGCTCTATCTGTGCCTTTATCAGGTTTTGCCTTGTCTTCAGCAGATACCAGCGGTAAGGTAACTTCTACCCAGCAACAGGCCATTGAGTTTATTAATAAGATAGGTAAACTTGGTTCCAGTACTCATTGGCCTAATATAAAACCAGCTTTATTTCTTAAAAACTTAAAGGAAAATATTAATAACCCCATAAGCATTTATGCTGGTAAGGGTACTAATTTTTGTGGATACGGAGCACTCACTTATTTATTGTTAAAAGATGATCCACTGGGTTATGCTAAACTTTTATTAGAGTTGTATCAGGAAGGGAAGGCAACATTTAAGGTTGTAGATTTTAACCCATCAGCTGCTGTAAAACAAGGTGCAGGACTTATAAGGTATGCCGGTAAACTGGATGTTAGCCCGGCTGAACAAATGTGGTACCTGACCCTGGCGGGACATTTCAAGGGCTACATCAATATCTTCAACCGTAAATACGATCAAAACGATCAGAATACATTCTGGGCGTCGGTGAACTATTCCAAATTCAACCGTATGGTAAGCCAGTTGCTGAATTACAGGTCACGGGCAAAGGGTACCGATCTCAAGAGGCCGTATATCAATGACCTGTATAAATATATCAATGAAAGAATGCAAAGCGGAACTGTAGTGCTTTATCTTAACAATCGCATCCTGCATAAAAAGAACCATACCTTAAAACTGGCTTTACCAACCCATTTCATAGTTGCCGAAAAAATAAGCATTGATAAGGATATTATTACACTGATGTACTGGGATTATGGAAGAAAAACACAATTGCAGATGTCAAGTGCTTTTTTTAAACGGATAATCTTCGGTATAACTTATTTCACAAAAAATGAAACTGCCATTGAATAGGTTGCCGCTCATAATACTATTGATATGCTGTTCAGGAATATTTTTTTCCTGTTCCCCTAAGAATATTTCCTCGAAGTATTATTTTGAAAATGAAAAAGCACTCGACAAGATCGAAGAAACCTATAAATCGCTTTATCCCAAAGGTCCTTTTACAGTAGGTTTTACCGATGAAGAATTTAAAATTGTATCATTGGAAATAATTAAAGATACTTTAAGCTATATCTACGAATTCAATATAGATGAACCCCGCCTAATTGATACCCTGAAGAAATATAAATTGAATGCCGATAAGATCACTAGATTAATAAAAGAAATGAACTCCATCCGCTGCACCTGGATAAATCAAACAGATTATTATGTGGATGAAAAAAAACATTCTCTCATTTTCATGTCGATAAAACCCGTGTCTCGAAAAGTGCCTCTCACTTCTGCCAAATATTATATACTAACTTATTATGAGCAGCCACAGTATTACGACAGCCAGGGAAATTTATTAGACAAAAGAACGGTACGCCGGCTCAGGAAGGTGAAAGGCGATACTTTTAAGCGTATCAATAATAAAGTGGCCTATACCATCTCCGGAACTTTCAGGTAAACTCTTGCAGGATAAGGATCCTGTTATCTCCCGTAAATAAGGAGTATCTTAGGGATGTTACATTTTTTTTAGCAAAATAATTTATGAACCCCTTCTTATCAAAACTAATAAGGCGAACTATCCTGGAACAAAGGCCCGGAGTTAAAATAAGTGAAAAAGACCTCTCCCAATTTGAGCTTGCCAAAGGGTTTTATGAGCTGAAGATTACTTTCTTCAGAACCGTGAGGGATATTTTCCTGATAATCCTGGCTATATTCTCGGCCGCCTTTGGCCTTGAAAGCTTTTTATTGCCCAGCAATTTTATTGATGGAGGTGCAACAGGTATTTCACTGCTGATCTCTCAAGTAGCAGGAGTACCCCTTTATTATTTATTAATACTGATCAACCTGCCCTTTGTTTTTTTAGGTTATAAAATCATAGGAACACAGTTTGCCATTAAAACTGCCCTTGCCATTACCGGACTGGCCATTTGTGTGGCCACCGTTCATTTTCCCGAAGTAACAAGAGATAAATTATTGGTCGCCATTTTTGGTGGTTTTTTCCTGGGTGCAGGTATCGGCCTTTCTGTAAGAGGAGGTGCAGTTATAGACGGCACCGAGGTACTGGCAATTTATCTCAGTAAAAAACTGGGAACCACCATTGGTGATATCATTGTGTTCATCAACATCATCGTATTTTCAACTGCAGCCTATTTCTTATCTGTGGAAACGGCACTGTACTCCATGATCACTTACCTGGCAGCATCAAGAACGCTGGATTTTATTATTGAAGGTATTGAGGAATATACTTCAGTAACCATTATATCATCGCATAGCGAAGAGATCAGGGAGATGATCATAAACAAAATGGGCCGTGGGGTAACCATTTATAATGGTAAAAAAGGCTTTGGCAAAAGAGGCGAAACCAAAGATGTAGAAATTGTTTTTACCGTTATTACAAGACTGGAGCTAAATAAACTGAACACCGAACTTAAAAGAATAGATCCCTTTGCATTTATTGTTATGAGCAGTGTAAAAGATACCAAGGGTGGTATGATAAAAAAGCGGCCGCTCAAACACTAACTCAATTTAATAAAGAACATCCTTACTGCAAATACAAAGATGAGGGCGCTCATTACATACCTGAGCCATCGCTGCCTGTTCTCATTCTTAAAAAAAGCCTCGGTGGCAAAGCCAGCAAAAAAAACAATTGCACAGTTTGTAAGAAAACTAAAACCCATTTGTAAACTACCCAATATTAAATTCTGTTCTAAAAAGTGCCCACGTTCAGGATGAATGAATTGGGGGATCAGTGAAAAATATAAAAGCAGTGAACCTGGATTGAGCAGATTCCCAATCAGGCCTTTAAAGTAAAAAGGCATTAACCCCACCTTATGACCGGATGCATCTGCTTTTTGCCATTTTATTGTTCGTAAATTTTTAATGGCTAAAAAAATAAGATAACCACTACCGAGGTAGCGTAATATATCCAGGGCATGGGGCAGCGCAATAAGTAAAGTGCTTAATCCTACAATTAATGCAGTTATGTGAACTACAAAAGCACTTACAATACCTGCTACTGTTGCCCAGCCTGCTTTACGGCCATATTCAAACGTATAGGTAAGAAAAAGCATCATGTTGGGTCCGGGCATAAGTGCAAAACCAACTACGAAAAGTATGTAGATAAGAAGTTCGTTAAATGGCATACAGTTAGTGAGTTTTTGCTGTAGGGTTAACTTCATTTATATTCAAAAAAGATCTCTGTGGCTCCATAGCCATATAAATTACTGTGCTGATTTATAAAAGATTTTACTTCTTTTTTCAACCTCAGTATATCATGTATCTCATCACGTAGCTTGCCCACTCCTACTCCATGAATAATAATTAAAGAGGACTGGTAATGTGCAACTGCAAGTTCATAATATTTTTCAAACGCCTTTAACTGCATACTTAGTATCTCAAAATTTGTTAAGTGTTTCCAGCTATCGGTAAGTTTTTCAATATGCAGGTCTACTACCGTACGTGCAGGTTCCAGGTTTTGTTTTATTTTACCTGCATCATACATCCTGAACCCGGCATTACCTAATTTGCCCAGGTCAACTTTTTCTTCTACCAGTTTATCGGGGTAATCATCCAGTAACAAATAAGAAAAGCCTGGCTCATTCTTTAATAGAATCTCTTCGATCTTCTTAAATAATTGCTTCGCCTTTAGTTTTAAAGATGTTTCATAATAAGGCGCTTTCCTTTTATCAGGGTCTTTCAGTGCAAATTCAAATTCAAATCGTGGACTGTCGCTGAGGTCTTCAAATTTTACATCATGCAGGTAAAAATCACTCAGTGCTTCAATCGTGTTCTTTAGCTGAAAATCACTCTCACCTCCAATCATGAGGTTATAGGTAAACGTATAAGCTGTTTCATTTTGATTAACGAGGTACAACTTAAATTTTTCAACAACATCATCATCAAAAATATCCTTATCAAAAAAAGGCAGAAAGGAAAGCAGCACACCATTGCCTTCTTTTGCTTTGGGAATGAACTTTTCTTTTTGCACCTGGTCGATAAAAACCTTTTTCTTTTCAGCTTTACGTTTTTCGGTAAACATCTTAAAGTATGGAAAATCTATCTGGTCGGTATAGGCCGGAAATTTTACGCCCTTAACTTCTATCAAGACCATTTTTTCAGTCATGATCTCCAAAACTTTTCCTTCCTCTTCAGTAAGTAATACTATTATTTTATCGCCGGGTTGATACTTCATATAAAAATTTATAAATAGAAATGCCTCGCACAAAGGTAGGACAGTATCCCGATAGCTATGGGGATGCGACGCAACCCTGCCCGAATGAATTCGTTCAGGCGGGGATGATGACTAATATTTATAAGGCTATAAAGCCCGGACAATAAAGATCAAACTCCAGGTTGGGCTAATTTACTTTTTCTATACCCATACAAAAAGTAAATAATAATACCCAATGCAAGCCAGCCAATGAACCATACCCAGTTGCTTTTGCTCATGCCGGTGAGCAGGTACATGCAGGTGATCACACCCATTAACGGGATAAGAGAATATTTTTTGATAAACGCCAATATAGCCAGCACGATAGCAATTAACCAGAATGTGATCAGGGAGATATTAGGTATCGCCATGTCCATAAAGGTTTTTTTGCCCGATGTATATTCTTCATTTGCACTGAAATCAAAATTAAAAAGATCAGCAAAATAAGTTTTGGATAAAGAATATACCATAATGATGGTTCCTGCAACGATCAATGGAAAAATGAACTGGCCATTGATATAAGGCAGGTGAAACCGCCCCGGTATTTTTTCTTTTCGTGGGATCAGTAATACACCACCGCAAACCAATACAAAAGCAAACAGCGTTGCAATACTTGTGAAGTCAAGCACAAATGTTTTATCGGTAAATAGAATTGGTATACCTACAACAAGTCCCGTAATTATCGTAGCAAATGAAGGCGTCTTAAATTTTGGATGAATTTTTTGAAACACAGGCGGCATTAAACCATCCCTGCTCATACTCATCCAGATACGGGGCTGCCCCATTTGGAAAACGAGTAATACACTTGTCATGGCCACTACTGCAACAATAGCCACCAAAAACTGCATCCAGGCTACATTAAGATTTTGCGGTTCAAAGATAAAAGCAAGCGGATCGCCAACGCCATCATAATTGCGGTAATTAACAGCACCGGTTAAAATAAGGGTTAACAGAATATAGATCACTGTACAAATTACCAATGATAAGATCATCCCCCGGGGCAGATCTCTTTGCGGATTTTTGCTTTCTTCTGCAAGTACGCTCACAGCATCAAAACCAATGTAAGCAAAGAATACGCTTGCAACAGCCTTCATCACACCGTCAAATCCATTGGGCATAAAAGATTTAACGCCATTATCATCGGGTGGTGTCCAGTTAGTAGTTAGCCCGTTTGCAAAAACAAGATAACCACCAACAATAATGATTAATGCAACCACAGCTATTTTCAATACCACCATCACATTACTGAAGTTGCGACTTTCTTTTATACCACGATAAACCAGGTAAGTAATGAGCAAATTGATGATCAATGCAGGCAGGTCTAAAATGATCCTTAAACCACCAACAACAGGGGAACCATTCCAAGCCGCTAATACATCTTTATTGGTGCTTCCTCCTTCAATAGCATGCTTGGCTTCCATATAACTGGTAGAAAGATACTCTGGTATATGCATATTCATTTTGCCCAACATCGAAGTAAAATAATCACTCCAGCTATAGGCCACATAAATATTACCAATGGAATATTCCATGATCAAAGCCCAGCCAATTATCCAGGCAAACAATTCACCAAAACTGGCATAGGCATAAGTATAAGCACTACCGGCAACAGGAATGCGACTTGCAAATTCCGAATAACATAATGCGGTGAAAGCACAGGCAATACCTGTAATTATAAAAAGAATAACAACACCTGGGCCTCCATCAAATACCGCTCCACCCAAACTGCTAAAACTACCAGCACCTAAAATTGCAGCGATACCAAAAAAAGTAAGATCACGTACAGTAAGTACACGTTTTAACCCACCACCTCCATGCGGATCATCACTACCCTCAGCTAAAATACTTTCAATTTTTTTTGTGCGGAATAAGGAATTTGCCATGTTGGTTTTGGTTTTGAGAAAAGGAAATTAAGAAAATATATTTACTTATGAGAACAATGGTAAGTCTTAAACAATTGAGCTGTCAGTCTGAGCCTGTCGAAGACGGTTTGGTATGTGATTTCACCAGCCTTTTAATCTCTTCCCAATCTTCATTGCAGGAAAACTTTGTTATTAACCCGGTTTCGACAAGCTCAACCTGACAAATACCGAAATAAAGCAATTTTCCTAACTCTCCCTCATCATCAAATAATCTGCAAGATCCTGCAAAGGCTGTTTACGTTTAGAAAGCACAGCAGTGTCTTCCAGGTGTTTTAATGCAGTTTGCAGGTATTTATTTTTCAACTCCTGAGCCCAGTCATCTACTTTACAATCTTTAAATATCTGCAATACTTTTTCAACTTTATCGGCGGGGTTAGTTTGTATCAGTGATTTTAATTCATTTAACTGTTCCGGCTTTGCAGTTTCAAAAGCATGTATCATTAAAAAAGTTTTTTTGTTGGCCAGTATATCTCCGCCCAATTTTTTTCCAAACTTCTCAGGATTGCCAAAAGCATCCAGGTAATCATCCTGCACCTGGAACGCAATACCCAGGTTCTTGCCAAATTCGTACAAATGTTCCTGGTTGCCTTCCCCCGCCCCGCCCAGAATAGCGCCCAGTTTTAGACTCGCAGCCAGCAGTACCGAAGTTTTCAATGTGATCATGCTCACGTATTCATCCATGCCCACTGTTTCTCTTTTTTCAAAATCCATATCCATCTGTTGGCCTTCGCAAACCGCACCCGCTGTATTATTAAAGAGATATAACACTTTTTGTAACTGGGCAAGCTTTATTTTATTCAGGTATTCATAGGCCCTAACAAACATGGCATCACCGGCAAGTAAAGCGGTGGATTCGCCAAATTTAACATGCACGGTTTCCATACCACGACGTATGGGCGCTTTATCCATGATATCATCATGTATCAGGCTGAAATTGTGGAATAGCTCAATGGCAGCAGCTGCATTGTAAGCATCAGGATCAATTTCGTTAAACAACTGGTTACCCATCAATACACATACCGGGCGAATTCTTTTACCGCCAATACCTAAAATATATTGAGCAGGATCATACAAAGTAGCTGGCTGCTCCGGAAAATGCCGGATGTTGAATTTCTCTTCAAAAAGTTTTGAAAGTTCTATGAATGAATGCATATGAATGATCACTGCGCGACATTGCTGCCGGTTGATTTGTGATTTACAATTTTATTTTTTCTTTTTACCTGCCCCCTTAGGTTTACCGGTTGCATGAGTTTTGGCTTTTACAGCTCCGGATCTTTTGGAGGATGCAGAAGTAGATATCGTTTTACCCGGCATCCATTCATAATCCAGTTGGCGCTTACTTAAATTAGCAGCAACTACTTTTATCCTCACCATATCTCCCATCCTGAATTTTTGACCGGTACGTAAACCAACCAGTGCATAGTCTGCTTCATCAAGGCGAAAATCGTCGTAATCACTCAAATCCCTGGCGGTTACCATGCCCTCACATTTATGCAAAACTGTCTCTACAAAGAAACCAAATGATGCCACGCCACTGATAATGCCGTCAAATTCTTCTCCCAGGTAGTTCTTCATAAACTCTACCTGTTTGTATTTGTTACCGGCACGTTCAGCTTCCATCGCCTTACGCTCCCTATCACTGGTATGTTTGCAGCGCTCATCCATTTTTTTATCCAGCTTCAGGTTCTTCTCAAGGCATTCCTGTAAAATCCGATGAACCATAATATCTGGATAGCGCCTGATTGGAGAAGTAAAATGGCAGTAATGCTCAAAGCCCAAACCGTAGTGCCCGATATTGGCAGAATGATAAATGGCTTTTGACATGGTACGGATACCAAGCTGCTCAAGTACATGTTGCTCAGGCTTCCCCTGCACATCCTTCAGCATTTTATTGAATGATGCTGCTACTGCTCGTTCATCATGCATATCAAAAGTATAACCGAATTTTTTTGCGAATGCAATAAAGGGTTTCAACTTTTCATCATCCGGTGTATCATGTATCCGGTATGGAAAGGGAATGGGTTCTTTATTTACCTTGATCTTGGAAACATAGGTAGCCACAGCCCTGTTGGCAAGCAACATAAATTCTTCAATCAGCTTATGTGCATCCTTACTTTCTTTAACAACAATACCGATGGGCTTACCTTTTTCATCAAGCTCAAAACGTACTTCCTGCGATGAAAAATTAATGGCGCCATTTCTGAACCGCTCTGCCCTGAACTTTTTTGCCAGTTCATTCAACAAACTAATAGGTTTATAATGCAGGCCATCTTTCTTTTCAATAATATCCTGTACCTCATCATAGGTAAAGCGATGATTACTGTGAATGATTGTACGGCCAAGCCAGCTGTGCTTTATTTCTGCCCGGTTTGTTATCTGAAAAACGGCCGAAAAGGTATATTTATCTTCATGCGGCCTTAATGAACATAATTCATTTGATATCTTTTCTGGCAGCATAGGATTAACCCTGTCTGGCAAATACACACTGGTGGCCCTTTCATAAGCCACCTTATCCAGCAGGGTACCCGGTTTTACATAATGGCTTACATCAGCAATATGGATCCCGATCTCATAATTGCCATTATCCAGGTTTCGTATGGAAATAGCATCATCAAAATCTTTCGCATCAACAGGGTCAATGGTAAAGGTTAAAATATCGCGGTAATCTTTACGCTTACTTATCTCTTCACGGGCAATATGCTGTTGTAATTTTTTAACCTCTGCCAGTACTTCTTTATCAAAGGCTAAAGGGAATCCTGTTTCAATCAGGATCTCCTTCATCGCCATATCATTCTCATCTTCCGATTTTAAGATACTTACCACTTCACCAATCGGTTTTTTTTCGTTCTTATCCCAACTTATTAATTTTACAACAACCCTTTCATTATCTTTTGCCCCGTTCAGTTTATCAGTGGCAATATAAAAATCAGGTATTGGTTTTTCAGATGCCGGAATAAAGAAAGCAAAGCTCTTGCTCATTTGTATATTACCAATAAACTCTGTCTGCTTCCGTTCGGCAACATCAACTATTTTGCCTTCCTGTCTTTTGTCTTTTGAAAGTCCTTTATTAACCTGCACCCTCACCACATCACCATGAAAAGCCCGGTTAAAATCATTTGGCCTCACCAGGATATCTTTTTCGCTGCCTTCAACGATCACGTACCCCATTCCGCTTTTGGAAATATCCAGTTTTCCTTTTACAACGGCTGTTTGAGATGATTTTTTTCCTTCTTTATTCTTTTTATGCATACATCTTTTTTAATTCACAAATTTCGGCCTAAAACAATAATATAAACTGGTGTTCAGCAAATGATAATAAATTATCATTTTTAATGGTTGCAATGTACCAACAAATTGCTACATTCGGAAAAATGAAGGCTTGTGCAGGCACTCACAAATTCTCCCCAAAAAATTATTACTAAAACGATCTGGATACTTTCGTTAGTAAGTTTATTTACCGATATGGCCAGCGAAATGCTGTATCCCGTGATGCCGCTGTTTCTTAAACATATTGGCTACACTGCAGTATTCATTGGTGTGCTGGAAGGCATTGCCGAGGCGGTTGCAGGCTTAAGTAAAAGTTATTTTGGCAAATTAAGTGATGCAAGCGGTAAGCGATTGCCTTTTGTACGGTTAGGCTATTCATTAAGTGCCATCAGCAAACCCATGCTGGCCATTTTTATTTATCCCTGGTGGATATTTTTATCAAGGACCATTGACAGGCTTGGAAAGGGGATCCGCACAGGAGCAAGGGATGCGATGCTGAGTGATGAGTGTACAAAAGAAAATAAAGGACGTGTTTTTGGATTTCACAGAAGTATGGATACCATGGGCGCTGTTTTTGGGCCGGCTATTGCATTGGTTTACCTGTATTTTTATCCTAACGATTATACAACACTGTTTGTGATAGCATTTTTACCAGGCTTATTGGCAATAGTTTCAACACTGCTTATTAAAGAAAAAAGGAGCCTTGAGCCCCCAACTGACAGCCGTCAACTGTCAACTGTCAACTTCTTTGCCTTTGCGGGATACTGGAAAAAAAGCAGTCCCCAGTACAAGAAACTCCTTACGGGTTTATTACTCTTTGCTTTATTCAACAGCTCAGATGTTTTCTTATTATTGAAGATGAAAGAAAGCGGGTTAAATGATACCACAGTAATTGCAGTATATATATTTTACAACCTGGTATTTGCTGTACTGGCTTATCCGATAGGCATTATTGCAGATAAGATCGGACTTAAAAAAATATTTATAGCCGGTCTTTTTGTTTTCAGCCTCGTGTACATTGGTTTTGCTTTTAATACTGATCTGTACATATTCTTGTTGTTGTTTTTCCTGTACGGGGCCTATGCTGCGGCTACAGAAGGCATTTCCAAAGCATGGATAAGCAATATTGTTAATAAAAGCGAAACCGCAACAGCTATTGGTACATATTCGGGTTTCCAAAGTATCTGTGCACTTATTGCCAGCAGTCTCTGTGGCTTGCTATGGTATAATTTTGGGGCTATGTTTACTTTTTTATTAACTGCGGGGGTAACATTTATTGTAATTCTTTATTTGTTTTTTTTTAAAAGAACTGCTGCAGGCATTTTGTAACTTCACTTGTACTACATAGCCCTGTCTGCCGACAGGCAGGTTTAGCGAAGTAGTAATTAAAAAAATATCTATGCATTCATATGATACGGTTGTAGGCGCATTAAATGGATTAAAAGCCAGGGGCTATACCCTCAACTTTAATATAGCTTTTGATAAACTCATGTGTTCAGAAACAGGAACCTGTTTAAACCCCAATGAATTTGAAATTGTGGAAGTGTACCGCTTTGAAGGCAACAGCAATCCTGCTGATGAGGATGTGGTGTACGCCATTGAATCCAAAGATGGTAAAATCAAAGGTGTAATAACAAGCGCCTTTGGCTTATATGCTGATGGTGCCTCTGCAGAAATGATCAGCAAACTCTCTATGCACAAATAATAGTACATTCAAGATAAAAATCAACTGCTGATGGGAAATGAATTTAACAGGAGAAATTTTATTAAAAAAACAGCAGTAGCAGGAACTGGAGCAGCATTAACCAATTCCATAAAAGCCTTTTCTCCTGTAAAAAAAGAAAAGGTACGCATTGGTATTATTGGTGCCGGTTTCAGGTCG
>JAYUYX010000128.1:0-27489 GCA_043752205.1 Chitinophagaceae bacterium | reverse complement strand
CCCCCGGTTTACTGGGGGATTTTTTTTATAAAATGAAATAGTGATCAACTGGATTATGGAATAATAACAATATTTTATCTAATTAAAAAAGTAGGTAAAATGGAAAAAAATAAAATTTTACAGGCAGACATACTCGATATTATTTTCGAGGGTAAAAATAAAAATTATGGTGCTTATCAATTGAGGAAGCTCTATAAAAAAACGCTTGCCAAAGCTTTGGTTGTTACAGGATCAATTTTAGTATTGGTTATATCCGGGACTGTTTTAGCTAATTTTAGTAAAGACAACGCAAGAAACGGTGTTGATCCGCTGGATACTATATTGACCGAAATCAAACCAGACGAAACATTGCCAGCACCAACGCCGCCACCGCCAGAATTACCAAAACCCATTGAGGTTAACCAGGTAAGGTTTGTACCGCCAATAATTGTGAACGACGATGAAGTTAAACCTGAAGATAAGATCCAGGAAATAACCGATATAACTACAATCAGTAAAGAAACTATAATCAGTGATAAGACTGTACAGATAATACAGGCGCCCGTTGAAATAACTAACTCGCAGACAATTGAAATAAAAAAGCCAGACAGGGAAAATGAGATCTTTGTCAAAGTAGAAGTGGAAGCAGGGTTTCCTGGCGGTGAAGATGCTTGGCGCAATTATCTGAGAAAAAATTTAAATGCAGATGCTCCAATAGATAATGGTGCCGTTGCTGGTAAATACACAGTTATAGCCAGATTTGTTGTGAGCAAAGATGGTAGCTTAAGCGATATAAAATGTGAAAATGACCCAGGCTTTGGAATGTGCGAAGAAACAATACGGGTAATAAAAAAAACAAAGAACTGGGTACCTGCTATTCAAAATGGGGAAAATGTAAATGCATATCGCCGCCAACCCATTGTATTTGTGGTTGAATAAAATAAATTCATGAACAATTTTATCCCGGGAAATTTTTCGCCGGGATTTTTTATGAATTATATGGAAAAAATACATTCTGCTGTCTTAATAAAAACCAATTTTTATGGCAGAAATGGAAACAAAAAGATCAGCGCACAGCCCACAGGGCTCAGTGGGCGTCCTGCGGACAGACAAAAGGAAAAGAGTAAATAAAAAAAGTACAAGAGTTGATCTTACACCCATGGTTGACCTTGGATTTTTGCTCCTTACTTTTTTCGTATTCACTACATCATTAACCGAAGCTAAGACGATGGACCTGGTAATGCCTTATAAATCTCCTCCGGGCGACAAGCTTTGTCAATCCTGTGTATTGACGGTGTTGCTTGATAAGAACAGTAAAATAGTATATTATGAAGGTGCACTTGAAAATAACCCGTCAATACAAGAAACGGGTTTTGGAAAAGAAGAGATCAGGACAATACTCATGCAAAAAAAGGAAGCAGTAAAAATGACAAGAGGAAATGCAGAAGAGTTTACACTTATAATAAAAGCCTCACCTTCCAGTAATTTTAAAAACTTTGTAGATATAACAGACGAGGTAACTATTTGCCAAATTACGCGGTACTATATTGCTGACCTGAATGAACAGGATAAGAATGTACTTGCTAAAAAATAAATCCCTGGTTTATACAATACCCTGCAGAGGGCTATCTTTGTTAAATGGCAAATCAGATATCGGGCTGGGATGATACTATTGTGGCCCTGGCAACACCTGCGGGTATAGGTGCAATAGGCGTAATAAGGCTAAGTGGCTCCCTGGCAATTGATATTGTAAATGAATTATTCCCTTCCAAAGACCTGCATAAACAACATACACATACCATTCATATTGGTTTTATAAAAGAAGATGCTGTAGATGTAGATGAGGTAGTAGTTTCATTATATAAAAATCCTAAAAGTTATACCGGCGAAGATGTGGTAGAGATCGGTTGCCATGGCAGCCCCTATGTTCAGCAACAGTTGATACAGGCATGCATACGTAAGGGTGCAAGGCTTGCAAAAGCCGGTGAGTTTACCCAACGGGCTTTCTTAAATGGTAAGCTTGATCTTACCCAGGCAGAAGCGGTTGCAGATATTATTTCTTCTAATACGGCAGCATCCCAAAAAACAGCACTGCATAATATGCGGGGAGGGTTTAGTGATATTTTAAAGCAGTTAAGAGAAAATCTGATTCAGTTTTCAGCATTAATAGAATTAGAACTGGATTTTAGCCAGGAAGATGTAGAGTTTGCTGACCGTACCAAATTTTATGAGTTAATTGATGATGCTACAAAAGTAACTGGTGATCTGCTGGCCTCTTTTAAGTTGGGTAATGTTATAAAGAATGGTGTTAGTGTTGCTATAATTGGTAAACCTAATGCAGGCAAAAGTACTTTACTGAATACACTGCTCAACGAGAACCGGGCCATAGTTAGTGAAATAGCAGGAACCACCAGGGATACAGTAGAAGAGATTATAAATATAGATGGTATCCTGTTCAGATTAATTGATACGGCAGGGATACGGGAACATAGTACAGACGTTATTGAATTGATTGGCATGGAGAAGACAAGGGAAAAAATACGGCAATCAGATGAAGTGATCTATCTCTTTGATGTAAATACCGAAACGGCCCGTGATATTGACGCAGCTCAAAAATTAATTGAAGAAACAAATCCCAATTTTATCCTTGTTGGTAATAAAACTGACCTGGCAGAAGATAAAATGATAGACAAATTTAAAGGGAACGATGTTATATTTATTTCTGCCAGGGGATTAATGCATATTGATCTTTTAAAAGAAAGACTCGTTAATAAAGTAGTGAAGGGCAGTATCAATACTGAAAATACAATTATTACAAATGCCCGTCATTATGAAGCATTGCAGCAGGTTCAAACCTCACTCACTGATATCAAAAATGGACTGAACAACAGCATCAGCGGCGATTTACTGGCTCTTGATATACGACGCTGCCTGCATTATGTTTCAGAGATCACAGGTGATATTTCAAATGAAAATGTATTGGATTATATCTTTTCCAAGTTCTGTATCGGAAAGTAATCCTCCTTCCTTTGTTTCGTAAATTATTGTCTTTGTTGACTTTCAGTCAAATATTCTTCCTTTATTTGTTGCCTATCTCCACTTTTTTAGTTATATTTGTTGCCTGAGTGTTGCCCATTTCTGTTGCCCACAATACCGGGCAACAAAAAAGCGAAATGATGCTACATACAGCTACAAGCTGCAACACTCGGCTACAACTGGCAACAATGAGCAGTAACATTCGAATAGAGAAAACATGTGAGGTTTGCGGTATTAAATACATCGCAAAAAAAACTATTACCCGTTCATGTTCTCTCACTTGTGCCAGGTTGTTCTATAAGCGTACCAAGCGGGATGAAAAAATAGAAGCTGCCATCCGGAAAGAGACGGTTGTAAAACCTTTCAACCCCAGCATCTCACAAAAAGAATTTCTCACCATTGATGAAGCCTGCCAGTTGATCAATGCAAGCCGCTGGACCATTTACCGCCTGATTGATAAGGGCCAGCTTAAAGCCGGTAAAGTGGGCCGCAATACCCGTATACCAAGAACTGCAATTAATGAACTTTTCAAACTGACTGAAGTATGAACGTAACATTAAGACAAAGAAAGAAGGGGAATAAAATCAGCCTCTATCTTGATTATTACACCGATGGAAAAAGAGAGTATGAATATTTGAATTTATACCTCATCCCGGAGCCGGAAATAGGCAAGCTCACTAAAGAGCAGAAAGATGATAACCGTAAAAAGTTGTCGATGGCTGAAGCCATCCGCTCAAAGCGATTACTGGAAATTAAAAATGAAGAGTATGGTTTCCGGGATACTGATAAAGTTAAAGGCAGCTTTCTCAGTTACTTTGAACAGCTAACAGAAAAGCGGAGAAACAGCCAGGGTAATTATGGCAATTGGGATAGTGTGTTAAAGCACTTGCAGAAATTTGCGCCCAATGGCGTTTCATTTAAAGAAGTAGATAAAAGATGGTTGGAGAAATTCAAAGACTATTTGCAGAATAATGCAAAAAGTAAAAATCAAAAGTTGCTATCTCAAAACTCTCAATCTTCTTATTTTGGCAAGTTAACAGCAGCTTTAAAGGAAGCAGTCAAAGATGGCATATTGCAAACCAATCCTGCCGCCCAGGTGGTAGGAGTTAAACCCGATGATACAAGCAGGGAGTTTTTAACTTTAGAAGAATTACAGGCTGCAGCCAATGTGCCTTGTGAAATGCCGATATTGAAAAGTGCTTTCATTTTTTCGGCACTCACTGGCCTGCGCTGGTCAGATATTGAAAAGCTGGTATGGTCAGAAGTGCAGCACTCCGAGCAGTCAGGTTATTACATTCGTTTCCGGCAGAAGAAAACTAAAGGTGCAGAAACATTGCCCATTTCAGAACAAGCCTTTTCGCTTTTAGGTGAAAGAAGGAAGCAGGATGATAAAGTCTTTGAAGGATTGTATTACAGTGCCTGGCATAACTTGAAGCTGAGAGAATGGGTAATGAAAGCAGGTATTACCAAACACATCACTTTCCATTGTGCCCGTCATACCTATGCTACCTTACAAATAACACTGGGTACAGATATTTATACAGTATCAAAATTGTTAGGCCACCGGCATTTAAAAACAACCGAAATTTATGCTAAAGTAATTGACCATAAAAAACAGGAGGCGGCAAACAAAATCAAAATTGATCTATAGCAATGGAGATAAAGATTTTAGATAGCATATTACACGGCGAGTTAAAGCCTTGGAAATTGGACGCCTCCAACACGAGGCATTTTACAGAATTGGTAAGGACCGCTAAAGCGGTATCACCAACAACAAATGCTGAGTTGCTAAAGCAACTCACGGCACTCTTAGCTGATTATCCAACCCTGCAAAAGTTGCTGGCGGCTGAAGCCACCAGCAACAGCATAGCATTGCAGCAGCTTTTATGCAGTATTGATTTACCAAATGGCAAAGATCCCGTTACACATTTTTATTCCGCTGTTATCACTGCCGAAACCCTTCGGGTTTATAATTCCTTCATGCAACAATCTGTTAACTGGAATGATTCAATAGATATTCCTTTCCAGGCAGGCAGGTTACTAAACAGCTTAAAGGTATTGACCCAACAAACAGTTGCTGAGTTACAGGAGCGGAGCTTTACCAGCATACCGGATGAACAAAGCAGCTTTATTCATTTTGCTTTGTATTATCTCAAGCATAGTTTGATACAATTATATTTCGGCGTTCAGGAATCGTTTAAAGACAAGCTAACGCAAGTAACTACGTTGGAAGATTTTTATACATTGGATTTGGTAGAACCTTTTTCAAACCATCTGGAACTAAAATATGCTGCTGATCTCACCGGACAAACAAATAAAGAAAAAAAGAGTAAGAAGGTGAAACTAACTTTTGGTTTCAATGGTAGTAAGAATGGCAGTAAAGAAAAGCTTACATCTGTCATTAATAGTTTGTGTACTCAAATTGAACTTTTAAAAGAAGATGTTTCGCCTGCTGACATGCTTATTCAGTTACTTCTTTCAAATGATATAAAGCCCGGAAATGTTCAAATCCATTTGGATTGTGATAACAAAAATTTCAGGTATGTGATAGAAAAATTAACTCCTTATTTTAGTTCTCTCTCTTTCATCAATATTGAGCACAGCAAATCATTCTATTCAAAAAAGGGAACACTGCTTAAAGCAAATAATTTCTCAAAAGCAAGGTCATTCGACCCGAAAGAAAAGGCAACTATTGACAATATTTTCAAACAAATGCAATAAAAAACATTCACTTTGTTCAGCCTGAACATTCAGGTATGAATACCTGAACCTTTTCCCCTCCACAGCTTTGCAACTTGCCCTCGTATCAAAAAAATAATATACGATGGAACAAGAAAATTTAATTCTCGACAAGCTCACCGAAATATCAAACAAGCTGAGTGAGCAAAACCTGTTGCAAAAAACAGTGCTAAACTTTAATGAGGCTTGCATCTACCTGAATGTAAGCCCTTCGCATTTGTACAAACTAACCAGTACAAAGCACATTCCGCATTTCTGCCCACAGGGTAAAAAATTATACTTCCGGCGGGAAGAACTCGACACCTGGTTACAGCGTAACCGGCAATCCGCTGCCGATGAAATTGATCAGTTGGCAACAGACTATGTCATCCGCAACAAACGGAAGTAACAATTTTTCCACTGAACTAAAGAACTGAAGAATGGCAGCAAGTACCATATTTAAAAACTTTGCAACCCCGGTAGAGAATGTTTCATTGATCATTCTTTCCAATTGGATTGCATCCGGCAAGTACAAAGCCCAGGTTGAAGAAATCCGGGATCTCATTGCACAAGGCAAAACTGAAGAAGCACAGGCAAAAAAGCAGCAGCTTCCGGCCTTCACTCCATCGGCAACTTTTACGGAGAAAAGGTTACTGCCAAACATGGAGAACTACAGCGGCTTTGTACACCTTGACTTTGACAAGCTGACAACGGAACAATTAAATGCAGCCTTTCAAATCATTGCCGCAATCCCTTACACTCTCATTTGCTTCATCAGCCCAAGCGGCAACGGGCTAAAAGTATTTATTGAAGTTAATACGGGTGCAGAACATCATGATACTGCTTACCAGCAGGTAATGGAGTATTACCAGAATGCCACCGACCTAAAAGCCGATGTAAAATGCAAAGACATTACCAGGCTTTGCTTTGTGAGCCACGACCCACAATTGTATAAAAACATTTACAATGAAAAGTTTCGGGTACAGGATATTCCGGTCCATGCAAAGCCGGTTCCTGTAGTTACCATGCAGGAAACAAGGGAAGAATTTACCGCACCAGATGAATACCTCTTAACCTTCCAGCAACAAATCACATTCACCAATCAAAAAACAGAATACACAAATGGAAACCGTAACAATTATATGTACCTGCTTGCTTCTAATTGCAACAGAGCTGGTATACCGCAGTCCGATACTGAAATTCTATGTGCACAGCATTTTGATTTATCTGAAAAAGAAATTAAGGATTCCGTAAGCAGTGCCTACAAACACCACCAACCCGAGTTTGCAAAGTTTGCAAACACTGCAAAGCTGCAAACTACAGAGCAGCCACCAACAGAAGACTATCTGAAAAACACCCCCACCATTCCCGAAGAATTGTACATGCAAATGCCCGACCTGTTGAAGCAGGGTGCAATGGCATTTACTGATGAAAGAGAAAGGGATGTTTTTCTCACAGGGGCCTTGGCAATTCTCAGCGGATGCTTACCCGGTGTTAAGGGTGTGTATGCAGGTAATGAAGTTTTTCCAAACATCTTCTCTTTTGCTATTGCCCCAGCAGCCAGTGGCAAGGGTGCATTAAAGTTTGCTAAGATGCTGGCAGACGAGTACCACATCTTTGTACTTACAGTAAGCCGTGAGGCAGAATCCCATTTTAATCAGGAAATGTCGGAACACAAACAAAAACTGCACAGCAAAAAGAAAAGCGATACCAGCATGGAAGAAGTACCAATTAAGCCCAGCTTTAAAGTAGTGTACATTCCGGCCAATACCAGCTATGCAAAGATCCTTTGGCATTTGGAACAGAACGAGGGTACAGGTATCATTTGCGAAACCGAAGCCGACACCCTGGGCAATGTTTTTAAACAGGAGTGGGGTTCCTATTCAGATATGCTTCGCAAATCGTTTCACCACGAAAGGCTATCCAGTTCCCGGAAAGGCAACAATGAATTTACAGAGGTAAATGCCCCCAGCTTGTCTATCGCCTTATCCGGTACACCCAACCAGGTAACCGGCTTAATAGCCTCTTCCGAAGATGGCCTATTCAGCCGTTTCATGTTCTATGCTTTTAAGGTAGAGCAAAAATGGAAAGATGTATCACCCAATGCCAATAACATAAACCTCACAGAGCATTTTAAAACACTATCGTTAAGCGTTTTTAAAATGGTACTCTTTCTGCAAAGGGAAGAAACCATTGTAGAGTTAGCAGCCACGCAATGGCAACAGCTAAACCAAACCTGCGAGGCATGGCTGAATGAAGTAACCATGTTCACAGCCGAGGAAGCCGCCAGTATTGTAAAGCGATTGGGCTTGATCCTGTACCGTATGGCAATGCAGTTTACCGCCTTGAGGAAATTTGAAAACGGCGAAGCTGCAAGCACATTGGTTTGCACCGATGAAGATTTTACAACTGCTTTGCAGTTGGCTGAAATCTATTTACAGCACAGTATTTTAATGTTCAACAACCTGCCAAAGCAAAGCGAAGCCACCCAGTTTAAAACAGGCAACAGCAAACGCAAATTCTTTGATGCTTTACCGGCTGAGTTTACCCGCCAACAAGCCGTTGAAACCGGCAAGCAGTTTCAATTGGCAACCCGGACCGTGGATGACACACTTCATAATGCTACCGGTAAGGCTTTAGAAAAGCTGAAAGCTGGGCATTACCGTAAAATATAGCGGCTTTTCTTACCCCTCTCCTTGGGAGAGGTTGGTATGAGATGTTTTTTGCGAGTTTGCAGGCTTTGCAAGCTTTGCAGGTAATAGTCATAGCATCCCTTTACTTTCTTGTTTATAAGTAAGTCCTCAGGCTTACTTTTTTCTTTTGTTTGTCATATTATATCCTTACATTTGCTCTTGTTTAGTCAAGGTATAACTTTACTACCATGAGCAAGAAATCATTACAGATACAGCAGCTTAACAGCAAAATGCTGGCTTTCGCCAGTTTGCAAAAGGTAGCACCGCCGCCAACCGGATGGATAAAAGCCATCCGTAACGCTATTGGTATGAGCATGTTGCAGTTGGGCAAACGGCTATCTATTACCAAACAAAGTGTGCAGGATATTGAACGCCGGGAAAAAGACGGCTCCATTTCTATAAAGGCATTGCGGGAGGCGGCAAGGGCCCTGGATATGCAATTGATATATGGCTTTGTGCCCAACGATGGATCTTTGGAGGCACTAATAGATCGCAAGGCAAAAGAACTGGCTACGCAGATTGTGCAACGTACTTCCAACAGCATGAAACTGGAAGACCAGGAAAACTCCAAACAGCGTATTGAAAAAGCGATTGAAGAGAGGGCGGTCATCATTAAAAACGAAATGCCTAAAGCATTATGGGATTAGATTTAGATTATATAGACGGGCAAACACCGCTGGATGAAGATGAGAAAGAAGGCTTGCTCATAAAAACCATCGCCACCCGTGGCGAACTGGATGAGTTTGAGCAGCAGAATATTGAACAGGCAGTTTTGTGGACATTAAGCCGTTCTTTTAAAGCCGATGCCGTGTTTACAGAAGATTTCCTAAGGGCATTGCATAAGCGTATGTACAGCAATGTTTGGGCATGGGCTGGTGAGTTTCGCAAAACAAATAAAAACATTGGGGTGGACAAGTGGCAGATACCAACCGACCTAAGAAACTTGCTTGACGATACGAAGTTTTGGTATGCCAATAACACGTACAGCCCGGATGAACTCGCCATCCGTTTTAAACACCGGTTGGTTAGCATCCATTGTTTTCCAAACGGCAATGGAAGGCATAGCCGGTTAATGGCCGATATTGTGATTGAAAAAATATTTAAGCAACCTGTTTATACATGGGGTGCAGCCAATCTGGTAAAGCAGGGCGATAGCAGAATGGATTATCTTAATGCAATAAAAGCAGCCGACAAGGGAGATATTCAACCTTTAATAAAATTTGCAAGAGGATAAATAAGAATCAAACAAAATTATTACGGATAAGAGTGAAATAAATTCAACCAACTGCATGACGCCAAAAGAAATCAGACTCAAACAGGCACTCAATAAAGCATACCGCCTTATCAAGCCAAAACGGCCTGAGATGGAGGTATTCAAAAAGAACCTCATCACCTTGCTGGACCAGATTGATGAAAAGGAATCGGAGGAGAATGTCAAAATCCATCTGATGAACTTTCTGCGGGATACCTTCTACAACCCTATCTTTCATGTAGCCACAAAAGGACGTACCGACTTTGTGGTGCATACTGGCAAAGATGCAACTACGCCTGCCGGTGTTTTGTTTGAAGTCAAACGTCCGCTGAATATAGCGGACATGGTAAGCAAAGCCAATCTAAATACAAAAGCGTTTCATGAGCTGATGCTGTACTATCTTAGGGAGCGTATTGAACATAAGAATAACGACATCCGCCAGGTGGTTATCACCAACATTTATGAATGGTTCATCTTTGATGCTTCCGTATTTGAACGGCTCTTTCATAAGAACACACAACTAATAAAGCAATACAAAGAATGGGCGGCAGGTCAAAAAGTGAGCAGCAATACGGACTTGTTTTATAAAGAAATTGCCAAACCATTTTTAGAAAATCTTGATGAAGAAATTCCTTTTACCTGGTTTGATATACGGGACTTTGATAAACCACTCCGCAACACAATTAAAGAAGACGACAATAAACTCATTGCCCTTTTCAAAGTAATATCACCAACACACCTGCTGAAGCTGCCTTTTGCCAACGATAGCAACAGTCTTGATAAAGGTTTCTATGCAGAACTACTGCACATTATCGGGCTGGAAGAAGTAAAAGAAGGCAGTAAGAAAATCATCCGCAGAAGAAAAGAAGGCCAGCGAAACGAAGGGGCACTATTAGAAAATACGATTGCCATTCTTGATACAGAGGATTGCCTGCACAAAATACACGACCTGAAAAGCTATGGTGAAACCAAAGACGACCAGCTTTTCAGTGTGGGTCTTGAACTTTGCATTACATGGGTAAACCGTATTCTGTTTTTAAAACTGCTGGAGGCACAGTTGCTCAAATATCATAAAGGAAATAATCATTACCGCTTTCTCAACTTTGAAAACCTGCCGCAGTATGATGAAGTGTATAAACTTTTTTTTCAAGTGCTGGCAAGGCGGTATGAAGAACGCATAGAAAAAGTACAAAAAAAATTCAGCCACATCCCGTATTTAAACAGTTCACTGTTTGAGTTCAGCGAAATGGAAGAAGCCACCATTAAAATAAACATGCTGGATGGCACGGCAGAACTGGATTTAATTTCTTCTACTGTATTACGTAATGATAAAAATAAAGCTAAAGCTGCAAGACTAAACACATTGCAATATTTTTTTGAGTTTCTTGATGCCTATGATTTTGCAAGTGAAGGCAGCGAAGAAATACAGGAAGAAAGTAAAACCCTTATTAATGCTTCGGTACTCGGATTAATTTTTGAAAAGATAAACGGATATAAAGACGGGTCTATTTTCACTCCCGGTTTTATTACTATGTATATGTGCCGCCAGAGCATACGGCAGGCTGTGGTAAACAAGTTTAAAGATAAATACAACTGGAAAGCAGAAACATTCGGTGACCTGTACAATTATATAAGTGAAGACCGCAGTGCCAAAAAACTGAAAGAGTATAATGAACAGGTTAACTCACTCACCATTTGCGATCCAGCCGTTGGCAGTGGCCACTTTCTTGTATCTGCATTAAATGAACTGATTGCTATAAAAGATGAATTAGGTATATTAATCAGCGAGCAAGGCACAAGGCTTTCTGAAATTGAAATTACATTAGAAAATGATGAACTGATTATTACCGATGCCCAGGGGGATATATTTCAGTACATCATTGAGCCGGATAAAAATAACCAGCATTATATACAACCCTGGAAACAGGCTGTACAAAAGACACTCTTTCACGAAAAGCAAACCATTATTGAAAACTGCCTGTTTGGGGTTGACATTAATCCCAAGAGTGTGCAGATATGCCGCCTGCGGCTTTGGATAGAACTGCTGAAAAATGCTTATTACATAATACCAGAAGGGCAACTCCAAAACAGTGGCCGTATTGGTAACAAGTTGCAGACCTTGCCAAACATTGACATCAATATTAAATGTGGTAACAGTTTAATAAGCAGGTTCAGCACCACTGAAAATTTGAAAGCCGCCACGCCTTATTTTGAAAAGAAAATACTGGAATACAAAAGCTGGGTGACCGATTATAAGCATGAAGTGGACAAAGATAAAAAGCGGGGCATACAGCAACTAATGAAGGATTTAAAAACTGGCTTTATATCAAAAATTACCGATCGCAATCCCACTAAAATAAAGCTGGATAAGCTATCCTCAGAGTTTTTAAGCAAGTATGTAAATGAAAAACTTTTTAGCGCCAACCTCACTGTAGCCCAAAAGAAAGATAAAGACCGGCTGGATAAGGAAATAAAAAAACTGAACGAAGAACTGGAAGCCTATATAAAGAACCCGGTATTTACAAACTCATTTGAATGGCGTTTTGAGTTTCCGGAGGTACTGAATGAGAAAGGTGATTTTATTGGATTTGATGTGGTGATTGGTAATCCGCCGTATGGTATCATGCCAAATAAGAATGATAAACCATATTTATTAAATAAGTACATTAATTCACGGAAAGCCCCTGATAGCTACTTACAGTTTATCGAATTAATACCACAAATATCCAAACTCAAAGCTACTGCCAGTTATATCGTTCCTAATACTTTTTGTGATTTAGAAAATTGTGATGATTTCAGGAAATGGTTATTAGGTAGCTGTCAGTTAGAGGCAATAATGCAATCAGGCTTCGCCTTTGATAATGCTGTTGTTGACACTCTTGTGATTTTCTTGAAAAATCAATCCTCTGAAAAGATATCAGTAAATATTGAAATGCCATCGGAAAGCTATGAACGAACAGTGGATTCTTTTCTTCAAAATCGGCTATCCAAAATAGACTATAGGAATAAGGAATCAGCAAACAAGTTTTTGAAATCAAAAACATATAATATCGCCACAGTCGGAAGTATTATTTCAGTAAAAGCGGGGGTCAAATTATACGAAGTTGGAAAGGGAGTTCCTCAACAAACAAAAAAAACCTTAAAAGAAAGACCTTACACTATTATAGGTGAACAGCCAAAAGGATGGAAAAGTTTGATTAGGGGGTCCGAAATCGTAAGATATTTTGTAAGACCTTCCAATGAATTTGTGAATTACGGCGAATGGCTTGCCGCACCAAGAGAAAAGGAATCATTCTTAGGAGAGCGGCTAATAATGAGGAGAACTGACGATAAAATATTAACAGCATATATTAGCGATAATTCAATTTGTGTTAATTCATGCCATATTTTGAAGTTTCATAAACCTGATGAAATTGACCTTAACTACAGAGTGATATTAGCACTTCTTAACTCCAAATTTTATCAGAAAGTATTTGAACTACAAAATCCCCAAATGATAGACAAGCCATTTGCCGAAATCAAAGTAGTATACGTTGAGAATTTGCCATACAAAGAATTAAATCAAAAACTTCAAAAATCTATTATTGTTTTGGTAGATAAGATAATTGAAGGAAAAAAGAAAGGGATTGAAACAAAAGTATGGGAAACAGAAATTGACAACCTTGTTTATAAACTCTATGATTTAACTACCGATGAAATAAAAATAATTGAAGATGCCGTATGATTATGAAAAGCACATCAACAGAATTTGACATTTTAAATTGGATATAATAGATGGAGCAAAACCTTATTCTCAACATCATCCCTTTTACCCCAGCATCTGGTAAAAAAACCTTTGCTTTTTACCGGGAAAGAAAAGAGGATTACTACCCAATCTTTAAAGGGGATTTGGAGGGGCTTTTAGATGATAAGTTTCCAGCGTTGGAATTGTTGGAACTGGAAAAGCTCTATACCGATTTTCAACCCCCAACAGACGGCGCAATAATTTTGGATATTGACCTATCCAAATCTCACCGCTTTGCAAGTCACTACTACCGCCATCTCATCAGAAAATATTTTACAGGTATTGCAGATATTATGCACCAGAATTTTACCAGCGAAACAGAAATATGGTTTCTCAACAAAGAAAAAAGCACTGCCAAGTATAATGTGTATAACCAGTTTACTTTAAAAGTACAGCACGGTAGGGTTACCATCGGCCCGGAGTTGATAGTGTCTTATGATGGCACTACAAAAGTATTTGCCAAGCCGGTATCAGAAATTTACAATTTCAATACCAACCTGTACAACTGGATTGTGTGCAACGGCTTATTGTACAAATGGAAATACAGGCCACAGTCTGTGATCAATATACCTGAAAAATGCTTCCCGGTATTAAGCAATGAAATAAAGCCACAGTTGGATATAGCCCACGATGTGCCTAATCTTAGCAACCGCTATCCAAGATACCTCAATACATTGAAAGACTTTTACAACAAATACCTGGCTGTTGAGGCTTTCAAGGAAATCATTCCAATAAGTAGCGAAGGTTTTTATCAACCCGATGCAAAACAGTATAGGGTTATCAGTTCGTCTTCCAACGATTTGATGTATGGCGGAGGCAAAACGGGTAAAGAGCCAAAAAAGGATTTTAAATACAAAGGCCCTTACCAGTTGCCCACTAAACCAAGCAACTTTAAATTCTTTTTCATTTACCAGGCATCCGATAAAGCAGGTGCAGTAACAGAGTTGTTTAAGTATTTAAACAGTGGTTACAAAGACGATAGGTTTCCGTTTCCAAAAATGCAGGACTATATAAAAGTTCCCTTTGAATTAGATATTACAAAGAACATAGAATTTGACAGCGTAGAAAATGCAGTGTCAACGGTGCGTAATGCAGTTAAGAATGCAGAGTGGCAGCCAGATACCCGTTACCTGGCATTGTTTGTAAATCCTGTACCAAAGTTGGAGAAAGATGAAGAACGGAAAAACATCTATTACAAGATCAAAGAAATACTGTTGTACGAAGATGTGCTATCGCAGGTAATAAAAAGTGAACACCTGTACAAAAATGGCAAACCTAATTCTTACTTCAATACTTTTTTACCGCATATAGAAATTGCCATGTTGGCAAAGCTGGGCGGTGTGCCCTGGCGACTTAACAGGCCCACCAATAACGAACTGATTGTTGGTGTAGGTGCATTCTATTCAGTTACCCGAAAAACAAGGTTTGTGGGTTCAGCCTTTTGTTTTAACAACGAGGGCATGTTTAAAGGCTTTGATTGTTTTAAAGGGGATGATACCATTAGCTTGGCTGGTTCAATAAGAGAAGCAGTGGCAAAATTTATAGCAGTTAATTACACCGCTTCAAGGCTTATCATACATTTTTATAAAGACATTGGAAAAAAGGAACTGCAGCCCATCATGCAAACCCTGCACACTTTGGGCTTAAATATTCCGGTAATTGTGGTTACTATCAACAAAACAGAAAGCAAAGAATTACTGGGCTTTGATGTATCAGATCCTGATAATCTGATGCCATACAGTGGCACAATGGTAAGGGTTGCCAAATCTGAATACCTGCTATTCAATAATACCCGGTATGAAAGCACATCAAAACCGGCACAAAAGGAGTATCACTTCCCTGTAAAAATTGCATTATCCTGTACGGTTGATGGAATGCTGGATGATATGAATTTAGTAGAACAGTTGATAGATCAGATATATCAGTTCAGCCGCATGTATTGGAAAAGCACCAACCAGCAGAGTTTACCGGTTACTATCAAATACCCCGAAATGGTGGCTGAGATTTACCCATACTTTCAGCACGATAAACTGCCGGATTTTGGGAAAGAAAACCTGTGGTTCCTTTAAGAAAAAAAGCTATTTTTCAAGTTACTTTAAATAAGAACTAACCTGAGGCATTTCTCCAACACGTTTCCCCCCTATTTCTGAAAAAAAATGTAAATGTGACCAAAATCATGTTTCTATTAACAAAAATTACATTCCCCTTAAAGTTTTCTTTGCTACATTTGTGAGTGAACATTCACAAACATTAAAACTAAAATCATGAACGGAAAAAACAATATCGCCATCGGGTTCCTTACCATGGGAGTTTTTATGGCCTACGGGTTCCTCTTGATTTATTTAAGGGACTTTGCACCTGGCAAAGCGGAATGGGTAAACTCGTACAGCCTCGGAAAGCATTTTGAAAGCCGGTTGGCCCACGTTCATGGCAGCCTGTTTGCATTTCTGAATATCCTTATCGGGTATTTATTGCTGCACTTCAGAGATAAACTTAAAAGTGTAAAAGCTATTTCATGGCTTGCTTTAACGGGCTTGCTGATGCCTATTGGCATTTTATCAGAAGTATATTTTGGCCTGCCTCCTGCTTTAGTGTTAATAGGCGCTATTGCCATGACTGCTTCTGTAATATGGCTGGGTATTTCTTTTTATAAAATGAGACTTAGCAGTGCAGTTTAAAGTAATGTAAAAGATAGTAACAATCAATATTAAAACTTAAAAATAACAACATGAAAAATCTGAATGCAATAGGGCTTGATAGTACAAAGGCAGCACAATTGGCTGAAAAGCTCAATGAATTGCTGGCCAACTATTCGCTCTTTTATCAAAATACGAGAGGATACCACTGGAATATTAAAGGAGAGAAATTTTTTGAACTCCATTTAAAATTTGAAGAACTGTATAACGATTTATTATTGAAGGTTGACGAAGTGGCCGAAAGGATTTTGACATTGGGGCATTCGCCCAATCACAATTATTCTGATTATAAAAAAACTTCAAAAATCGCTGAAAGCATCAAAGTGTCGGATGGCATTACAGCGGTTGAAGAAATTTTAAATTCCTTTCAAACAGTTATAATGCTTCAGAGGGAATTACTTTCATTATCGGCCGAAGCCGGTGACGAAGGAACCAACGCTTTAATGAGTGACTATATCAGGATGCAGGAAAAATTAGTCTGGATGTATTCTGCATTCCTTAACAAGCAATAAGTTGATACAGTAACCGGATTGGAACAATCTTAAAAATAAAATATTGTAATGGAAATTAAAGAACGTCAACTGGAAATTATTGAAGCAGCAGGTGAAATCCTTACAGAATCAGGGCTTGCTGGTCTTACTACAAAAAATCTTGCTGCTAAGATGGGTTTTGGAGAGAGTGCCCTGTACCGCCATTTTAAAAGCAAAGAAGAAATTATCGTTACCATGCTTCAATACCTGGCGGCTGATATGGATAAACGGCTTACCGGCTGTGTTGCAAAATTGGATGACCCGGTTGAAAAAATCAAAGCTGTATTCAATAACCAGTTTGATTTTTTTCAGAAACATCCGCATTTCCTGGTAGCTGTATTCTCCGAGGGCCTGCTGGAAGAAAGTAAAAAAATTAATGCTGCTATTATGCAAATCATGGCAACAAAAAGAAAACACCTGTTACCAATTATTAAGCAGGGACAATTAGAAGGAGTGTTTGAAACCTCTGCCCCTGCGGAGGACTTGTTACACATCATCATGGGGAGTTTTCGGCTCCACATGCTTCAATGGAGAATGACAGATTTTTCATTTGATGTAAAACAAAAGGGGAACAAACTGATGACAAGTATTCTTACTTTAATTAAAATATAATGAAACTAAAATCAATAATTTTTATCCTGATGTTTGGCGGTGCAAATGCACTGTTTGCTCAAACCGCACCGTTTAAAATTTTGCTCGAACCACTTAATATACCCGGGTTAAGCGGTGCTCAGGCTTATGCATTCGGACAACACAACGGTAAATGGCTCATCATTGGCGGGCGGTTAGATGGCTTGCACAGAAGACAACCCTTTGCATCTTTTGATGCAGCGGGGCATAACAATCAACTGATGGTAGTGGACCCTGTTACAAAACAAAAATGGTCAGTGCCGCTTACGTCTTTACCAGCAGGTTTACAAGAACAGTTAAGCTCTACCAATATGGAGTTTTTTCAGGAAGGAGATTACCTGTATTTGATTGGAGGATATGGATACAGCAATACTGCGGCTGACCACATTACTTATCCAAAACTAACTTCTGTAAAAATGCCTGATGTTATTCATGCTATAATAAACGCAAATTCATTCAGCACATTTTTCAGGCAAATAACAGACGAGCAATTTGCTGTTACAGGTGGGTATCTCAATAAAATCTATAATACTTTTTACCTGTCGGGAGGGCAAAGGTTTGATGGCAGATATAACCCGATGGGGCCAGACCACGGGCCGGGCTTTTCTCAAATATATACCAACGCCATAAGGAAATTTACAATAAATGATGATGGCGTAAATTTGTCAGTAACACATTTGCCTTCTGTTATTGATGCTGTTAATCTGCATAGAAGAGATTACAATGTGGTGCAGCAAATAATGCCCAACGGGCAGGAAGGCCTTACGGCTTTTTCGGGTGTGTTTCAGGTTAATGCCGATTTGCCCTATCTCAATTGTGTAAATATTGACAGCACAGGGTATTCTGTCAATAACGCCTTTTCACAATACTATAATCATTACCACTGTGCACACATTCCTTTATACAGTGCCACTGCAAATAAAATGCACAACGTATTTTTTGGTGGCATAGCACGGTATTACGATAGTGCAGGAATACTTGTTCAGAACAACAATGTACCATTTGTAAAAACTATTGCAAGAGTTACCAGGGAGGCAAACGGAATAATGGCTGAATATAAATTACCTGTTGAAATGCCTGCATTGCTTGGAGCAGGGTCTGAATTTATACCTGCGGGAAACTTACCCAGATACAATAATGAAGTTTTAAAATTAGATGAGTTTACAGACGATACAACTTTAGTTGGCTACATATATGGAGGCATCAGTAGTTCGGCAGCCAATATATTTTTTACAAATAACGGAACTCAAAGCAGTGCAAGCAGTCATATATTCAAAGTGTATGTAATTAAAAATTATACGGGTGTAGACCAATCGCCTGACGCACATAGCACAGGTACATTACAGATGCAGGTGTTTCCAAATCCCAATGATGGAAACTTTGTCCTGAAATTTAATCTGAAAGTTGCTGTTGATGTAAAGCTTAGTATATATGACGCAGGCGGAAAACTGTTGGAGAGTGCTGTTTTGAAGAATTTGAGTATAGGTGGAAACACCCAATACAGAAAAATAAAAAACTTTACTGCTGCCGGGGTTTACTTCATAACTCTTGAAACAGCTTATGAAAAGGCAACACAAAAAATAGTTATAGACACATAAACAAGTTATCATGAAAAAAACTCTTCCATATTTAATAGCAATAGCATTAGCTGGTTTTGGTCTTCTTACTATATTTCTAAGTGGCTCTGTAATCTTCGACCTGTTTGGTATCAGGGCAAAAGAAGGCAATTATGTACCTCTTGTTGTCTGGTCAAATTTCATCAGCAGTATTTTATACCTGGCCGCTGCGTATGGGTTACTTAAAATGAAAAAGTGGCCAGTTTGGTTGTTGGTAATATCTGCGGTTATTCTTGTTGCGGCTTTTATAGGATTAAAGATACATATTAGCGAAGGTGGATTGTATGAAGCTAAAACCGTAAACGCAATGATATTTCGTATTGGCTTAACCATACTGTTAGCAGTTGCATCATATTTTTTATTAAAAAACAAACAACTATCTAAAAATGAAAAAGTTTAAATTTTTATTACCTGTTGCCCTTCTTGTATTGATTGCCTGTAATAACCAGAAAGAAGAAAAAGAAGTTAATCATGTAAATCATCAAAAGGCAGAAATGAAGGACGACAAAGATGAGCATGAAGAAACTGTTGGCAAAGTACAGTTAGATAATGGGAAAAAATGGAAGGCTAATGCCGAAACCATTACCGGTATCAACATTATGTCATCGCTTGTACAAAACGGTATTGCCAGAAAAATTGAGGCTGTAAAACTTTATGATTCGTTGCAGGTAGAATTTAAAACAATTTTTGACAAATGTACAATGACAGGTGAATCTCATAATCAGTTGCATAATTTTTTGATTCCGATAAAAGGCCAACTGGAGAAACTAAAAGCTGGAAGCAAGGATGCTGAAACCTTGAAAGAAATGCAGGAATATCTCTTAACCTTTAAAAACTATTTTGAGTGAACATAAAAGATTTGCATACGAAACTAAAACCTGTTTCCGCTATCCCTCATTTTAAAGCAGAGGAAGGAAATGTAACGGCTATTCAAATTTTGAATAACCAGTTGTTAAAAGAGCATACAACAAAAATACCTGCCCTTTTAGTTTGTGTAACAGGGGAAGTAGTTTTTGAAAACGAAAAAGGAATAAAAGAAATTTTATTACCCGGCGACTATGTAAATATTGAACCGATGATTAAACATTCGGTAAAAGGAATAGAAGATAGTCAGCTATTGCTAATCAAATAAAAATTTGACCAATGAAGTTAGTGAACATTCGCAAACAATTTTTAGTACTCCTGCTTTCTGTAACAGGGTTTACCTCAGTACAGGCACAGGTATGGACACTGCAACAGTGCATTGATACAGCACAAGTTTACAACAAGGCTTTGCAAATGAGCAGAAACAATATTGCTATAAGCCAGCAAAAGCAAAAGGAAGCAAAGGCCAATTTAATTCCCAAAATAACGGCTAATGCAGATTATAAATATTTTACAGATCTGCCAACGCAATTAATGCCTGCATCTGTTTTTGGTGGCCCTGTAGGAACTTTTAAGGAAACACAATTTGGTGTACCGCATAATATCAATGCTAATTTACAATTAACAATGCCGCTGTATAATCCGCAGGTGTTCGGTGTTATACAAAGCTCCAAAATTGCAGCAGAACTAAGTGGTTTACAATTGCAAAAATCTGAAGAGCAAATTTATTTTGATATTTCCAATCTCTATTACAACGGGCAATTATTACTCAGACAATTATCCTTTATTGACAGCAACATAGTAAATACATCTAAACTTTTAAAAAATATGCAGTTGCTTAAAGAACAACTGATGGCAAAGGGAACGGATGTGAGTAAAGTGCAATTACAAAAGGAGCAATTAGAAACACAAAGAGAATTAGTGAGCAGCAAATATGATCAGGTTATAAATGCGTTGAAATTTTTGATTGGAATCCCCTTTGACCAATACATGCTAATTGAGCCGGAAATCCTATACAAAAAGAGTAGTGAATATTCAACCACTCCGGCAATAGATATTCGCCTGGCAAATACACAATCCAAATTATTGCTAAGTGAATTGAATACTTTGAAAAAGAGTAAGCTTCCTTCGGTCTCGCTTTTTGGTACCTATGGTAAAACAGGTTTTGGCTACGACAAACAACCCAATGATTTTTTAAAATTCTATCCTATTGGATTTGCAGGTATTCAAATAAGCTACCCATTATTTAACGGTACTGTAACCCAACGAAAGATAAGCCAGAAAAAATTGGAAATAAAAAATAGTGAATTACAAGTACAAATTGTTACCGAACAAAATGCTATGCAAACAAGTAATGCAAATCGGCAAATGGCGGTTGCACAAAAGTCTATTGAAACTAACACCTCTCAAATTAAACTGGCACAGGCGATATATGAACAAACTGTGCTGCAACAAAAACAGGGGACTGCCTCTTTAACAGATGTATTACTGGCTGATACTGCTTTACGGGAAGCGCAGCAAAATTATTTATCGGCAGTAGTGGACTATTTGAAAGCTGATTTGGAGCTTAAAAAACTAACTAATCAATTACTAATTAACAATTAAGAATTATAAATTAATTATCACCGACATGAAAAAAAAGTCATTTAATTGGAAAAAGGTTTTATATATTTTAATCCCTTTGTTGTTGGTAGCAATTATTGCTATTCGTCTTAAAAAAAATAAGGATACAACTCAACAAAAAGTGTATCAATATAATAAAGAGCAAGCCATTAATGTGCAAGTCCAAATAATTAAATTAGAAAATATTGATGCAGTATATTTTTATACAGGAACATTTGAACCAAATAAAGAAACTAAACTCAGCGCTGAAGTGCAGGGGAAAATAAATGCGATGTATGCAGATGCGGGAAGTATAGTGAAAAAAGGGCAGGCTCTCATTAAACTCGATGATGCTTTACTGAATCAGCAATTGAACACGGTAAATGTACAGATACAAAATATCACCTCAGAAGTTGACATTCAATTACAAGCAAATCAAATACAGATAAATGGGTTGGAGGATGATGTAAGGCGATACAAAATTCTTGTTGCGGCAGATGCCATACAGGGAATTCAATTAGAAAAAGCTGAATTGCAATTACAGACTGCAAAAAATCAACGCAGCTCAATTATGCAAAAATCGGCTCTTAAAAATACACAAGCTTTACGGGCAAATATTATTGCCCAATTAAATAAAACCACTATTTACGCACCTTTCAATGGAGTGGTAACTGCCAAGCTAAGTGAAGTTGGCGCTTTTGCATCACCAGGCATTTCCTTGTTGCAGGTAACAGATATAAGCCAATTGCGATTTACAATTACTGTTCCTGAAAGCGATTTAAAATTGTTTAATTACAAAAACAGTTACGAAATTATTGCAGATGCAGCACCCGAAATTAAGTTGCAGGGTAAAACATCTCTGATAGGTAGCAAAGCAAATGTTGGCAATTCGTTTCCAGTTCAGTTTACAGTGAACAATGTTTCAAACCTAACGATAAAATCCGGCATGTTTGGAAAATTGAATTTAAGAAATGATACACCTGAACAAGGCATCGTAATTCCCGCCTCTGTTATTGTTGGTTCAGAAAGTCAGCCGCAGGTTTATCTCGTAAAAAATGGCAAGGCTATTTTGCAAAACATTACTATATCCAAAAAATTTGAAAACAAATTGGCTATTTCAGCGGGATTAAAAGAAGGAGATGTAATTGTAACAAATGGATTTATTAATCTTTTTGATGGGGCCAATGTGACAATTAAGAATTAAAAATTACGAATTATGAAGCATATCATTATTTATATCAACATTCTGATAATTACATTATTTACTTCCTGTAATAACAGTAATAAAAGTAAGGACAACATAAAATCCGATTATACAAAAATGGGAAATAGTATAGTAAAGAAAACCTTTGATACCCTGCGAAATTCGTTGCAATCTGCAATCAGCCAATCAGGTGTTGAAGGCGCTGTGCCTTACTGTCAAACAGCGGCATATTCACTTACAAATATTTATGCTTCCGATTCAGTAACGATACGAAGAACAGCATTAAAATACAGAAACCCAACGAATAAACCAGATACATCAGAAGAGAGGGTATTAAAAATATTTGCTTCGCTAAAAGCACAGGGAATAATAAATGATTCAATAAAACCCATAACTGAGGGGAGTAAAAATGGTGGAGTTCATTTTTACAAACCAATCATGTTACAGCAAATGTGTGCCTCATGTCACGGAAGTAAAAGCACCGATATACAACCACCAGTGTGGAAAGCTATCAGTATGCTTTATCCTTTTGATATGGCATACGATTTTAAAACCGGTGATTTAAGAGGAATGTGGCATATCACATTTACTAAGATTAAAGGGGTTAAATAATGCTAAAAACACTCTTGCATATTTTATTTCGAAAGGCCAATTCAAAATATTTAATAGAATAAAATGAATATTACAGAAATATCAATCAAACGTCCATCGCTGATAATCGTTCTTTTCAGTGTGCTTACTTTATTAGGTATTATTGGATATAAAAATCTCAGTTATGAACTGATGCCAGATTTTAATCAACCGGTTGTGGTTATTAAAACGGTATATCCAGGAGCAGAACCTGGTGAAGTGGAAACATCGGTTTCCAGAAGAATTGAAGACGCATTATCCAATATGGAAGGTGTAGATTATTTGGTTACAAAATCTTTGCCCAATGCTTCTATCATCATTGCCAACCTTAAATACGGTACTAACCTGGATAAAGCAATGCAGGATGCCCAACGCTACATTGACAATATCCGCAAAGATTTACCGGCAGATATTTTAAGTCCGGTAATGAGTAAGGTGTCGCCGAATGATTTACCTATAATGTCTATCAGTGCTACAAGTAATTTGCCTGCAACAGCATTTTATCAAAAAATGAAAGATGAATACCTGCCGCAAATACAACAGTTGAAAGGTGTGGCGGAGATTACCATTTTAGGTGGCGAAGAAAGAGAAGTACAGGTGAAAGTAAACCAGGATAAATTAAAACTCTTTAAGCTATCGCTTTCGCAGGTGGTAGATGCTGTTAACCGCTCAGGGCTTGATTTACCAGCCGGTAAAGTACAAACAGACAAAGAAAATAGTTCGGTGCGGCTAACAGGGAAATTCACAACAACAGAAGATATAAAAAATGTGCAGGTGGCAATGCCTGCTCCTGGTAGTCCCGTATATTTAAAAGATGTGGCTACTGTAACCGATGGAATAAAAGAAACAACCTCCATTAGCCGGTATAATGGTAAAAATGGCATTGGGTTAATGTTAAAAAAACAGGGCGATGCCAATGCTGTAGATGTTTCAAAATTAGTTCGCAATAAATTTAAAGCAATTGAAGAACAAAATATAAATGCTGGTGTAAAATTTATTATTGCAGACGACAGTACTGATAATACTATTGCTGCTGTTAATTCAGTTGTATTTGATTTGATATTGGCAGTGCTATTGGTTTCATTGGTAATGCTTTTATTCCTGCGGAGTTTCAGAAACTCATTAATTGTAATCGTTGCCATTCCAACTTCTTTAGTTACTGCTTTTGCCGTGATGTGGCTATTAGGTTATACATTAAATTTAATGACCTTGCTTGCCATGTCATTGATCATCGGTATCCTGGTAGATGATGCCGTTGTAGTATTGGAAAATATTCAAAAGCATTTAGACAAAGGGAAAGAAAAACGGATTGCTGCAATGGATGGCCGTATGGAGATAGGATTTGCCGCTTTGTCCATCACTCTGGTTGATGTGGTAGTGTTTTTACCAATCCTGTTTTTACAGGTTTTTGTGGCTGATATGCTCAAACAATTTTCGGTAGTGGTAGTTACCTCTACACTCACCAGTTTGCTGGTAGGCTTTACACTTACACCTTGGCTGGCATCAAGAATTGGTATAAAAGAAGATTTACAGCCTACTAATTTTTTCAATCGCTTTCTGCTTTGGTTCGAACATCAGTTAGACAAATTCATCAATTGGTATGGCAAACAACTGGAATGGGTTTTAAGCCATAAACTGATCTTTACAGGAATAGTAGTGCTTCTTTTTGCAATAACCCTGGGCATAATGAAGCAGGGAATCATTGGTAAGGAATTAATATCAACAGGTGACCAGGGCAAGTTTCGCATGGCTTTAGAATTTGATAAAACTACATCTATCCAGCAAAATAATTTAGTAGCTCAACAGGTAGAAACCTATATTCTGCAGCAAAAAGAAGTGGCAACAGTATTCAGTAATGTAGGTGGACCAAGTACAGGTATTGGAAGTTTGGGTGTAGGCTCGGCAAATAAAACTGAATTTACAATTCAATTAAAATCTAAAAAAGAACTCAATAATTTAGCTACTGAAGCCTTTATGAAAACACTTCGGGAAGATTTAAAATTTAAGTACCCTGCAATAAATTATTCGATGGCGGCATTGGGGTTAATTCCACGTTCTGCGCCAATAGAAATTACTTTAAGCGGTAATAACCTGGATTTGGTAATGAAATCGGGCAATGAATTAAAATCAATTGTAGAAAAAATACCTGGCGCTGATAATGTTAGATTATCAGTAGAAGCTGGAAGCCCCGAATACAAAATAATTCCCGACAAAGATAAAATGCAACGATTGGGGTTAACAACTGCTTATGTTGGATTAAATTTAAGAACAGCCTTTACAGGAAATGATGATGCAACGCTTACAGAAAACGGAACAGAGTATCCTGTAAGAATTTGGTTAGATGAATTTGAACGAAAAAACTATGATGATGTAAAACGATTGTCAATTGTAAATCCGATGGGTTTGCCAATAGAAGTTTCGCAGTTTGCAAATGTAGAGAGAGATAATTCGCCTTCGCTATTAGAAAGAAAAGACCGCCAGCCGGCTATAACACTTACTGCTGATGCTTTGGGCCGTCCATCAGGAACCGTGGCAGATGAAGTGGTGGCGTATCTCAAAAAAAATCCATTAGCAAGTGGCATTGATATGACATGGGGAAGCGATATAAAACGGCAGAACGATAGTTTTGGAGCTTTGGGGTCAGTTTTAATGATTTCGTTTTTTCTGATTTATTTAATTATGGTGGCATTGTACGATAATTTTGTTTATCCTTTTGTTGCCTTGTTTTCAATCCTCGTAGCAACTATTGGTGCCTTTCTTGCATTGAATTTAGCATTAAGCAATTTAAGTTTATTTGCCTTACTTGGTTTAATAATGCTGATGGGTCTGGTAGTAAAAAATGCTATTCTAATTATTGATTTTACCAATCAGCTAAAAGCACAGGGCATTTACTATAAAGAGGCATTAATTAAAGCCGGTAAGGAACGTATGCGTCCGATATTAATGACCACATTGGCAATGGTATTTGGTATGCTACCTATTGCACTGGCAAAAGGAACAGCCAGCGAATGGAAAAACGGGTTGGCCTGGGTTATCATTGGCGGGCTATTATCATCTTTAATACTGACTGTTTATTTGGTGCCGATGGTATATTATGTGGTGGATAGATTTAAAGAAAAATTTGCAAGAAAAACTGTACAAAGTAAAATACCTCCAATTATTACTAATGAAACTCTCAGCTAAAATAATTAAAATGAAAAAGCTAAATAAATATATCATGATATCTTTTACAGGGCTACTCCTGTTGATTTCTATCAGCTCTTTTAAAGAGTGGCGTAAGGCGTCAGATTATTCTTTAAGTGTAGAAGTTAATAATCTTCGCAATGCAAATGGCGTTGTAATCTTTGCATTGTACAACAGAGAAGACGCATTTCCTGATGAACATTATAAAAAGTACTTTAAGAAAAGCACAGGAAAAATAGTTAACGGTTCATCATCGGTAATATTTGAAAACTTACCACCCGGCAAATATGCAGTGAATATTTTACACGACGAAAACAATGATGGCAAGATTAAAAAAGGATTCGTTTTACCGGTAGAAGGGATTGGATTTTCTAATTATCATTCAATAGGCTTTGGCAATAAACCTAAATTCAGTAAAGCATCTTTTGAATTATTTAGTAATACAAAAATTAGAATAAAAGTAATATACATGTAAGAAACAAAATGCATGATTGGTTAGCTTTTACAGTCTATAGCCTATATGCAAACAAAAATATGAACAAAATTTATACTGCAATCCATAGAAAAACAATCAAGATTGTGTCTAAAAATATCAAGAGACAAGCGCATGTATGAATTTGAATTGATACAAAGTATTCTTGACGGAAATCAACAGGATTTTAAGCTTTTGATTAAAAAGTATGAAGGAAATGTATTTCGTACCGCTATTGGCTTTCTTCTGGTGGAAATCAAAAACAAATATTGCACAAAGTTACGGCCAGCCAAACAAAAATCAAATAAACCAGGCTAAACAAGTCGGCTCAACAGTATCTCACCCCCTCTCTTTTTTTTATTTTTTACTTACAATTCGGTAATAGAAAGTCTATCCATAAAAAAATAAAAATAAGGCTTCAGCAAAGATTTTGAACAGTAGAACTATGGTTTTTATTTGGTTTTTGTTTGGACTTAGACCGTGGTGATGCTACATATTTATTTTATCATTTTTAAAATTTTATGTTATGTATCATTTATTCTGTTACACTGCTTCTTGTCAGGTTTGGGTTTGCGCTGCTAATGGTTGGCATATTTATGT
>JAYUYX010000127.1:0-5065 GCA_043752205.1 Chitinophagaceae bacterium | reverse complement strand
TTAATATTATGGCGTATCACATCCCAGTATTCCTTACCATACTCTACCAGTATCTCAGCTCCCTTAGGTATGTTTTTCTTTGACTCGATATAAACTTTCAACCCTTCTTCTGCATATTGTGCATTATTAATAATTCCTTTCACCCGTCGCAGGCCCCTGGCATCATTGGCATACCGTGCCAGGGCACTGTTGTGGCGGCTGGCATCTATCACATGGTTTCTTTTTACATAATAGATGTATACATTATTGCCGTCATTATCATCCACATTTTTCCAGGTGGTTATTTTTCCTTTATATTCTACAATACGGGTTCCTTTAGAAATAAATTCTTTTGCAAACAATCCTTTACCTGCACCGGGCAGGTTTGATGCTTTCACTTTAAGTTTCTTTTCGAGTAATGCCATAGATCAGGTAATCTTTAATGTTAAGCGGGGCGCAAAGATAATAGCTACAGGAATAAAAAAACAACTTAACACGGACGTCAGTGCTTTTTATATTTTAAAAATATAAATCAACCTATTTTCTTGTGTGTGTATCTACTTTTCCAAAAAATATTTGAATAACTGACCTGCATAGCAGGAGCATGAACTAATAAAAAAAGTTGGGGCATTTTTACCACAATATTTCATTTGAATATACTTGAGGCGGGATAACCCGTCTTTGAGCATGTATAATAATTTTTTGGTATAGGTTTTGTTTTGTATTAGTGAAATAGAAATTTAATTGAATTTACAATTTAATTGCAGGTTTTAAATACCTGGCTAAGCCCATTAATCTTTTTTATTAATAATTGAATTATAAACTAAAATCAAACTTATGCCTATTCTTACTATTGTTATTGTTCTCGTTGTTGTTGGGGTTCTTCTTTGGCTGGTAAATTCATACATCCCAATGCAAAGCACCATTAAACAGATTCTCAATGCTGTAATTGTAATTGCTGTAGTGATTTGGTTGTTGAAGGTATTCGGTGTGCTGGGTAATTTACAGCAAATAAATGTTTAATTTTCGCAATTACTTTTTTTTACAAATTCATGTATGCTCACCTGCCTTTAAAATATAGCAGACTGAACATAAATGCAATGTGAATTTATTTTCTATTTTATTAAAAGAGTAGGGTTTTAAAACCTTACTCTTTTAGAAGTTTAAAAAAATATAATTATGAAAGGTTGGCTCAAAACGCTAATAGCCGGTTATGCTGGATGGAAATGGGGCGGCGGATGCCTGGGTTTTATTGCAGTATTTGTTATTATTTATTTTTTGTTAGGCAACATTAATTGCTAATTATTACAATTTGCATTAAGTTTATTAATTTCAGCAAAAAAGCTGCTTGATTTACAGCAATAGACTTATTAAATAAACTAATACCATTCGCCTGAGCAATCTTTATATGTGTGGCAAAGTAATTTCTATACTACTCTCTCCTGAAAATGAGAAAGACACATCGCCCCCCAGGCTATATACTCTTCCGTAAACCATGCTGGTAATTACTTCCTGTTCCAGATCTCCGAAACTTTTTATCCTGCCATCATCTTTTATAATAATCTTAATTTCATCAGCAACATGGATCGAGATTTGCACTTTGCTTACATCACCCTTTTCTTCCAATACTTTCAGCCATTTTTGAAGAATACGAAGGCAGGCTATACTTAGCTCTACCTGTATACCTCCTGTTGCACCTGTAAAATTTATTTCAATAGAAAAAGAATAATTTATTTTTTGTATATAATCGTGTAGCAAATCTTCCAGCGGGAGGGCAGCATGTGTAGAAGGGTTAATTGCATTAGAGAGACTACGCATCTTTACCAATAACTCGCCTAACTGATCATTTGTCTTTTTTACCAGCGACAACCGGAGGTCTTCATTCTTTTCAGCTACATTTAAATACATCCTGGATGCTGCTAATGTTTGTGCAAGGTTTTCATGAAGTTCTGTAGCAATAAACTGTTTATCTGCATCCTGCTCTTTGATTATGTGACTTATAATATCATTTTTCAAATTCAATAATTCCTTTGCCCGTTGTTCTATCATTTTGTTTCTTGCCCTTAGTTCAAGCAATAATGTTACCTGGTTTGATAAAATAGTTAAAGCCCTGGCTTGGATAGCTGTTAATTTCTTTGGTTTATGATCAATGATACAAATAGTTCCTAATTTATGACCGGCTGGAGAAATAATGGCTGCTCCCGCATAAAAACCTACCTGAAGTTTTCCGGTCACCAGCGGATTATCCGCAAACCGTTCATCCTTCCGGGTATCATTCACTACCATTACATCATCCCCAAGAATAGCATGAGAACAAAAAGAATATTCCCGTGGCGTTTCTGTATCCTCTATTCCCCTTTTGGATTTAAACCATTGCCGGTTTTTATCAAGTAAAGTAATAAGCGATACGGGACAGTCAAATAATTGACAAGCCAGTTCTACTAATTCATCAAACGCTTTTTCGGGTGGGGTATCGAGCAAATCGTAAGATGCCAGATCATTCAACCGAAGGTCTTCATCAGAAGGTAATTGTGCTATCAGCATATCAGATAATCATGTAAGTATAAAAGTAATAGCAATTTCAGATAAGGAAAGTAGTTTAGCAGTATTAATCTTGTAGATAGTATTCTACAATAGAAAATTTCCGAAAAATAAGTTTTACATTAAACCATCTCTAAAAAGATGCCACAATTTTTTGGATGCTGCTTTACTGTTTTTTGTAACTTTAAAGTAGCGTATTTACAACCTGCTAAGCTTCTTTTATATCACTTATTGAAACCTTCACCTCATGCAACAACAATTAGAAGAAATAAGAGAGCAACAAAAACAATCCTGGAATAAATTTTCCGGTGGCTGGAAAAAATGGGATACACTTACTATGGATTTTTTAAAACCTATGGGGGATGAAATAATTACCTGTTTAAAACCATCCGGTTTAAATAAAGTATTAGATATAGCAGCTGGTACCGGCGAACCTGGGCTAACCATTGCCACTATGTTAGAAGGTGGAATAGTAACCATCGCCGATTTGTCGGAAGAGATGCTCATAATTGCAAAAGAAAATGCTTCCCGCAGGGGTATTAATAATATTGAAACCATAGCCTGCGATGTATGCGAATTGCCTTTTGCAGATAACAGTTTTGATACTATCAGCTGCCGTTTTGGATTTATGTTTTTTCCGGATATGCAATTAGCTGCCAATGAAATGGCCAGAGTATTAAAACCAGGGGGAAGAATAGCTACTTCTGTATGGAATATTCCAGAAAAAAATTTTTGGGTGACTGCTATTATGGGAACTATTAACAAAAACATGGAATTGCCGGCACCGCCGCCGGGTGCGCCGGGTATGTTTCGGTGTGCAAAACCGGGCTTGATAGTTTCGCTGTTTGAAAAAGCAGGATTAAAAAATTGTATCGAAAAAGAAGTCGTTTCTAAAATTAATTGCGGAACAACAGAAACATATTGGAATATGATGACTGAAATTGGCGCCCCCATCGTTGCTGCATTAAACAAAGCTGATGAGGCAATGCAGAAAAAAATTAAGGACGAAGTGTTTCAACTGGTTAATCAACGATATCCAGGCAATGTGGCGATAGATGCCAGTGCTATTGTAATAAGTGCCACAAAATAGAAATCCAGTTAAACAGTAATATTTTAAATTATACTTTTACATTAAAAATAATTTACCATCATTCGCTATGTTAATTTCCACAGCAGTTACAAATGATATTCCAGAACTTGTATTAGTAATCAACAGTGCCTATCGGGGTGAAACGTCAAAAAAAGGATGGACAACCGAAGCTGACCTTCTTGAGGGAGAATTACGTACAGATATTCCATCACTTACTAACTTGATGAATAATCCGGCCACTGTTATGCTAAAATATACAACTCCTGAAGGCGTTATTACCGGTTGTGTATTCCTGGAAAAAATGAAAAGAGGTCTGTATCTCGGTATGCTCACGGTTTCACCCTTACAACAGGCCAATGGTATCGGCAAACAATTGCTTTCCGCCGCAGCAGGGTATGCAAAAGAAAATAATTGCTCCAGTATTTTTATGAATGTAATATCAATCCGGATGGAGCTGATAGCATGGTATGAAAAACAGGGCTACCGGAAAACCGCCGAAACAAAACCATTACCAATTGATACACAGTTTGTCATTCCCACCCAGCCACTGGAGTTTGTTATTATGGAAAAATACTTATGAGCATTAGTTAAATGATTAACTGTTTTATATAAAAAACTAATTAAACAGCTTAGAGCTGAAAGCATTAAAGCTATTACCGGATAAAGGGCTCCATTTATTTTTCCAGCAATCCATCTGCTCTCCATTGCTTGAAAACAGCAATAGTGCTATCACTAAGTTTATCATGCTTAAATGGCATAAACCCTCTTTCTGCAGGTGCTAATTCAATACGGCGGATAATTTCATCGATATCTGTTTTTACATTAGCAAAATTATCGTACGGCTTCTTATTACCTCCCTTCGCCGGTATATGACAAGGGGAACAGTTTGAAATAACAATAGCCTGCAAATTAGTCTCATAATTTAATTTAGGCACTGCCAGTGCCATCGTTTTTTTAGAAGAACTGCAATTAACAAATAAAAATATCGCTGCTACAATAGCAGCCAAAGCAAAATACTTGCTCATTTAGTTGTGTTTTTAAAAAATAAATATAGATAAAATAAATTAACTGTAAATACCGGTTATCCAAATGTAGATATATTATTACCGGTTGCTTTCGTGTATTTTCATACCTATAATTTTACCTGCAGAGCATGATTACGACTACAATTACAACATATCGAAATGCTTTTTCAGGACTGTCAAAAAGTACCTGGCTTTTATCTCTGATAATGCTGATCAATCGCAGCGGTACGATGGTGGTTCCTTTTATGACATTATATCTTACCAGTCCGGAAATGGGCTATTCCATTGGCCAGGCAGGTATCGTATTTGGTTTATTTGGGGCAGGTGCCTTTAGCGGTGCCTGGCTTGGGGGAAGACTTACTGATAAAATTGGTTTTTATCCGGTTCAACTTATTACACTTTTGGGCGGTGGTATTTTATTTATGGTACT
>JAYUYX010000126.1:0-12449 GCA_043752205.1 Chitinophagaceae bacterium | reverse complement strand
TAAGAACAAATCTCTGGATGAAATAGCGAAGGTTATAGGTAGATCTAAAGCTGAATTATTAGTAAAATATTTTAATTCATAAAGCTGATATCGCTAAATAAAAAGGGGCCTGAATAGAAATCCAGCCCCGTTTTAAAATCCAATATCCTATGAAAAACCAAGGCTAAATTAAAGTATTATAAAGTATCACACAATACCCTAAAGAGGGTATATATGATTTTTCATGATTTCGTTGCCTGAAAACTTAATAAAATAAAAGCCCCGGTAAACCAGGGCTTTTAAAATTAAATTATATTGAAGCTATTAATATGACCATAGATCTTGCTCGTAGTTAAATATCTTTTCTTTGATATTCTCGCCTTCAAGCAACTGAAGAATTCCTTTATCTTTTAGGCCTGGATATTGGTCAATAAATCTATCGTAAGGATTGTCAATACTACTTTTAACAATACGACCATAAAACATACGGCTTTCAAACAGATCTTCCCAACTCATACGGGCGCCATAGTTTTTACCATTATATACATCGTACTTTGAGAAGATAGGACGCATATCTGGATAGTAAACCCAAAACAATTCCTGCGTACCTACATACTGGTTGGTTTGCGCTGTGTACACATTCATTACAGGTGCAATTCCTAATATTCTCCAGAATAAACGTGAACTTTCTTTATCAAATATCACTTCTTCTTTGATCCTGAACTTATAGAAAGAATCCAACACAATATCACGGGACAGTGTATCATACCTGGTAACTACTCCATTTGAATCGTAAAAAGGTGAAATAACCGGTTCGCCAGACATTTTACGTACTATATCGCCTCTTGTCATTGGCGTGGTGAACCTATCGCCGTCTATCGGGTCAAATACAGTTACAGCACTATCCTGGATCGCTTTAAATAAAATAGATATGAAACGTTGATTGCCATTATTCTCATCTGCAGCATATCTAAAAGGTAAATTTATCTTTTCTCTGGTATCAATCTCTCTCCATATTTTATGACGATACATCGCATCATCAGCCCTTAAATTTTCATAAGTTAATGGTGTCCTGTCTTTAAGCATGGTTGTTTCAACCGCTTCATCAGGGCGCAATGACTTTTTTACCTGTTTAATAGGCAAACTATCATTAAAAACAGCAGGTGCAGCTACCACAGCAGCAACTGTATCAACCTGTGGTGCAGTAGGTTGAATTTTTGCCTTCGTTCTTGACGATGTAGTTTTACGGGTACTTGCACGTTTTGTTGATGTACGTTTCTTTTTTGTCTGCGCTTCAAGCGTGTTGACAAATAAGCCTAGGCATATCACCAGCAAAAAATATTTAAAATACTGCTTTTTCATAGCGTTTTATTTTTTCTCCTAGAATAATGAAAATCCTGGAGGGTTTTGAATTGTTCTTGTCTGACCATCGGGACCTACAACCCGTATATTATCAAAAGTAACTGTAGAGCCTGGAACCAATTGATCCATGAAGGCCTTAGCAGAAGCTAAGTTACCACTAGATAACGTTACACTCTTTACATTTCTATCACCAGGAGTGTTAAAATATACGGTTGCACCGGTAACAGCAAATTTGGCTTCAAAATCAAAATTTTCCAGATCGGCACGTACGAACTGCTGATTTCTAAAAGCAACGGCCTGCATTCTTCCACCGCCGCTTGGTCCAACTTTAATGATTGGATCAGGAATACGCTTAACCCGGAAAGCGAAAGTACTTGGCTTGCCATCGGCAGTTACAGTTATACTTGCGGCACCAATTGCCGAAACCTTAACTACTCGTTTAGAACCTGTACCGCTGATTGATCCACCTGACATAGAGACCGTAGTTTTATCCCAACCAGTTGGAGAACCTATTGTAACCGGATTATCAACTCCTATATAAAATACATTCATTTTATCCAGCATTACAGCAGCTCCACCTGGAGTACCCACTGTATATTTAATAGGGAACGTTTTAGTTTCTTTTGTTCCATCGGGTTTAGTGTAAGTAACACTCACCGGCATACTTCTTTCTCCACCGCCTTCAGCAGTAAATTCTCTGATGGCAACTCCATCTGCATTTACAGGAACCCCTGCCCCACCAATTGTAATTTGAGGTTGGGCAGCTGTACTATATGCTCCCACACCAGCAGTAATTGTTACTTTTTCCCCGGGCATTACATAATTAGAACTTTGCCCTACTACAGCTGCAAATTGATCGTAAACAAACTCAACCGCTCCAATCTTGCTATGTATATAGCTTGAAATAGTATTTTCTGCATTTTTTACGTTATTCTGAAATTTGCTTAACATGGTTAATGCTGCAACTGTAGGTGTCATATGAAAATAGCCGGTTGTAAAAGGCTTGGTTCCTCCTTCTTTACTGGGAATGGGATCAGTATTAACAGGGAAATTTGCAGAAAATCTTGAAGGAAAAGAAGAATCAATTGCAAGCATTTTCTTTTTGTAATCTTCAAGTTTTGCTTTTAATAGATCGCCCTTACCATTGGTTTCAAATAATCTTGTTGAAGCATCCAGGTTATCTTCTTTAAAGCTGCCGTCTTCTTTTAAACTGGCATTCTGCATTAATTCTAGTTTCAGATCTTCAATGTATTTTATTATTTCGTCTGAATGTTGCTTAGCCATAACTGCTTTAGGTTGCCAAATTGCAGCCTGTGCTTTATATTGATCATCCTTCATTTTATCATCAAGAGATTTATATAACACTGCATTAGCGGTAGTCAGGTTTGCATTTGAACCTTGTAAACTTTTATCAACAGTTTTAAAGGCCTCTATCACTTCCGCTGATACATTCAGCGCCAGGATAGCTGTCAACACCAAATACATAATGTTGATCATCTTTTGCCGGGGCTCTCTAGGTAAAGCCATAATATTTTAGATTTACGATTGTTTAGGTTAAAATGGTTGTTATTTAGGTTTGGGGAGTTAATAAATATATTAACGGCCTCCCTGCATGGCACTTAGCATATTACCATAAACTGAGTTTAATTTACCCAGGTTATTGGCTAACAAACCAATCTGCTCTTTTGCTTTGCCTGCATCTTCAACAGTTCCCATCATAGTCTGACTTGCTTCGGCCAATTTGCCATAAAAACTATTCAATGTTTTTAAATGGTTATTACTTTCTTTTAATTCAAGCTCGTAAATAGTATTTAAAGAGCCCAGGTTTTTAGTTAATACCTGAACCTGCTCATGAAAACCTTTAGCACTATCTGCAGCATTACTAAAACTGCTCATTGTAGCAGCACTGCTTGTAAAAGCTGTCGTCATATGTCCTAATGCTGAGGTAGCTTCTTTTGTTTTATTGCTGAAATCGCCTGTATTTTTTACCACATCCCCAATCTCATGCATATTACCTACTGTGCTCTGTAATTTTTGAAATCCTTCGCCCAATCTTTTTAAATTAGTAGGTGTGATATCTGCATTCTGCATCATTTTATCCATTGACTCTAAAGAAGGATTACCATCTGGTACATCAGTTTGCTCATCTTCCGGATGATGCTTAGGTTTAACCCACTCAATTCCGGCATACACAAGAAAAATTGCAGTTTCCGTCCACATTCCAATTGTTAACATCATATCAGCATATGACTGGTGCGTAAGTTTTGCCCATGCTGCAAAGATGATAACAGCAGCTCCGGCACTTACCAAAACGTCAATTACAGTTAAAAAGGTTCTTTTGTTGTGAGCCATGATTTAAAAATTTAGAGTTTTAATTGGTGGTTATTTAAAGTTTTATTTGCACTAAAGTTATATAGTACCGGGTGTACATTTCCAGGTACGCTCAAGGGTATTAGTTTTGTAAAAAGTTATGATTTATTTTTTCTTACCCTTTTTCTGGGCTGGAGGTAAATCAATTACGCAACGGAAACCAATATAAGATTTAGCTGTATCCTGGTATTCATAAGCACGTGTTCCTGTTCTTAAGAAATAACCAACATCTTTCCAGCTTCCACCACGTAACACTTTACGCTTATCCCGTGGCTTATCAGTTTCTTTAGCATTGTACCTGATATCAGGATTCATATCATGTTGAAAATTATAGGCTCCTTCATAATATAAAGAAGACGTCCATTCGGCAACATTACCTGACATATTATATAGACCAAAATCATTTGGCCAGTAAGCATCGGCACGTACGGTGTAGAATCCGCCATCTTCTGGATAGTTACCACGGCCTGGCTTAAAATTAGCTAATAAACAACCTTTTTTATTTCTTAGGTAATAACCACCCCAAGGATAATCAGCCTGTGAACGGCCGCCCCTTGCTGCATATTCCCATTCAGCTTCGGTTGGTAACCTAAAATCTGATTCCGAAGATTTTTTCTTTGACTCAAGATATGCATTAAGATAATGGGTTCTCCATTCGCAGAAAGCAGTAGCCTGTTTCCAGCTAACACCTACAACTGGATAATTTCCAAAAGCCGGATGGCTGAAATATTTTTTTGCCATTGGTTCGTTATAAGAATAGGCAAAATCCCTAACCCAGCATAGTGAATCAGGGTAAACAGGAATAGATTTCTTTATAATAAATTTTGAACGGGGAATAGTGGCATCTTTGTTTTGAGATGCAGCTTTATAATCAAATATCTCTGATTGATACACGATTTTGGTAGCATCCAATTCTTTTTTTCCAAAAAGACGATTATCCGGAGTAACAATAATAGCATCTACTTTTTCCATAGTAGCTTTATCACCCCATTTGATTGTGCTTGCTTTTTTCCAGTCAATATATTCATTACCATCAGGCCCCTGCTTTACATAACTCATCAGCTTGGCAGCTATAGAATCTCTTACCCAATTGGTAAACTGGCGATATTCATTATTGGTGATTTCGGTAGCATCCATCCAGAAACCACTGATAGAAACGGCTTTGTTTCGGGCCGTTAATGCATAACTCATGTCTTCATCACTTGAACCCATGTGAAATGTTCCTGGTGGAATGTATATCATTCCGGGAGGCTTGGGTAAGCTCCATTTTGATCCTGGGGCAACACCTATGAGTTGACCTTTATCAACGGCATAACCGCCGCTTGATTTACTTTTACTACCAGATTTTTTACAACTGGCAGTTAAAGATGCGATAGCTATAATAGCTATAAAATAGGACAGCCTGTACTTCATTGTTTTTAACTTTGAGGGTCTTGGGCAAATGTAATGATTATTTTGATTTATCATCATTTTATCGTTGATTGAAATTATATTTTTCTCATCAAAAATCAGCCCTGAAATTGTAAACGAAAGAAAAATTCAAATATTGTGTGTAAATATTCTATATCTATACTTGAACTTTCTAGAAAACTAATATAGGCTACTGAATTAAGCAGATCAAATATCTATGATCTTTGAAAAACAGTAGGAGGTGTAATTTCAGTTGTTTTTACTTATCTGCAAAGAATTAGAGGCCTTTTCTTTCCACCTTTATAGTTAAAAATCTCTTTAAATATGATTTTTGGATGATTTAGCAGAGCGTGTTAGCGCAGAAAGGTGTTTATGACATGGTATATAAATTAGTTAAAATTGCCGTATAGCTAGTATTTACAAGCATTCTAAAGCAGTTTTTTATTGCTTGCAAGTTGAGCAAATAATGTTTATTAATAACCTTTTTTTTAAATGTTAAAGAAGTCATAAAAAAAATTAAACGCAATTTCTTTTGGAGTGAAAAATCGAAAATTCACTAAGACTTATTTTTTATAAGGGCTGAAAGGTAAATTTCCAAAGCGCTTACCATGCTGGGAGCTTGGGGCTGGGGTGCCTTAATATCTAAAACAAGTCCGGCTTCTTCGGCAGCCTTGAAAGTATTAGCTCCAAAAGCTCCGATGGCTGTGCCGTTTTGTTTAAACCTGGGGAAATTTTCAAGAAGGCTTTTAACACCCCCTGGCGTGAAAAAACAAATGAGGTCATAATTCCTTGCCATTACCTCCGTAATATCATTACTGATAATGCGGTAAAGAACTGGAGTGGCATGCTCACAATTATGAAACTTAAGCCAATTGGTTATTTCATTGTCAAAGGATTCTGAACATGGATAAAGAAATCTTTCATTATCCTTATGCTTATTGATAACATCAAATAAACATTTGTTAGTACCGTCCGCACTATAAAAAACCTTTCTTTTACGGTATAAAATAAATTTCTGCAGATAAAGCGCTACCGCTTCAGTAATACAGAAATACTTGGTCTCCTGTGATATACTCACCTTCATTTCATCGCATATCCTGAAAAAATGATCAATTGCATTACGGCTTGTAAAAATTACTGCTGTATAGCTGGCAATGTCGATCTTTTGCTTACGGAAATCTTTGGCTTGTATACCTTCTACTACAATAAAAGGATGAAAATCAAGGCTTAGGCTATACTTTCTTGCCAGGTCAAAATACGGGGACTTATCGCCATCCGGCTTAGGTTGGGTAATGAGTACTTTTTTGACTGTTTTACCAGGAATAATAGCCTGGGTTGAACCCTTTTTAACCATAATTTTTTCTGCAGTGGTTCTACAAAATTAAGGTTTTTAGTTAAAATAAACCACTAAGCTCTTGTAAATCAGTAACAGGGGTAACAATTCTATACCGATTATGTACAATAAAAAATGAAATCTGCTTAGTTTTAATTGGTTTTGTAATAACCCGTAAGACCTAAAAAAACGCAGCAATAAAAATAATCCTATAGAAATCAGGGAAATAAGTATAGTTGTTTTTACAAGGGTAACATCAGAAAAAGCCAATATGACAATGAATGGAACTAAAAAAATCCCCATAATCTTATTGATAAGAAAAATCACAAAAATATACGTATTTGTAATCTCTTTAAGCCCTGTTATCCATCCCGTAAATTTAAGTGTACAGAATTTTGTGAGATAAATTAAAGCAATCAGAGCAATACTATAGAAAAGAACTACCCAATTATCGTATTTAAATACATGTAGGTAAGAGAGCAGCGTGTAGACATACAATCCTGTACTGATAACAAAAAATGAATTAAAAAGTAAGGAGGGCAATTTGGCTTGCAGGAGTTGGTCTGTTAACTGGCTCTGCTTTAGTGAGGTGTTGAAAAAAACACGAACCAAATTAGTAAAATACCGGCTATATATATATTTTAAAAAAGCCAGAAAGAGAATTAAACCTGCAATTATATAAAACAGGATATCTTTTCCTTCCTTTTTTTTTATTTGCATCGCTAGTGAAACAGGTTTGGCTTTGCTGTTTAAAAGTTGATTAACCGCTTTAAAAACTGGTATCACCGAATCAGTTTTTTTTACAGAATCAACCCCTGCTGTTATTTGTGGAACCTGCACAGAATCGGCTTGCTGACTTACTGAATCAATAGTTTGTTTACTCAATGAATCACCAGATTGAGCATACAGAGATATAGAAAAAAAAGAGATACAGAGAACCAATAAAAAAATCTGCTTCACTAAGGAATTGTTTTGCAGCAAAAATAGATGCTGCAGGTGAGATTTTTAAAAGTAATTAACGTAACCAAAATGAATTTTTGATGCTTCCCGTAGGTTTAATTTAACATCGTTACGTTTGCCGGCAGCATAACTTATATTCAATAAGCCAAACCTTGTTTCGAAAGCAAGCCCTAAACCTGCACCAATAAAATTATTATTCAGGTTTACTGATTGATATTTATTCTTAACCCAACCTGCATCAACAAAGCCAAACATATAAGAGTTAAGCGCCAGTAGGTAACGGTATTCAGCACTTAGCACTGCATATTGGGTTGCATAAATACTTTCTTCGCTAAATCCTCTTAAAAGTTTATACCCTCCTATCTGGAAAAGTTCATTCCGGAATGTGCTGGGACTGATATACATACCGCCACTTACGCCTGTTTTTACAGTTGCCTGTTTACCAACACTAAAATAATGTGCCGCTGTAAGTTTTACCCTGAACTGATAGGACCGCACTTTTACGGAATCGTATAAACTGCTATAATTAAAAACCGGATCTTTTAAATTGAGTATTTCGTTATTCTTTTTAATATTCTTTATTCCTACAGCAGTGGTGATCTTAATCTCATTTCCTTTGCGGGGATTTAAGCGGTAGTCAGTTCCGTTCCAGTCATAATCCAATCCAACATTGATTGCTGTTACATCAATATTAGGAGGTAATTTTTTTGTTGCTTTTACCAGGTTTGTATCTACCCCCGTGCCCAGCAAAAAGCTGTTTTGCCATTGCACAAATATTTTACCCGATTGATTTGCAGATAAGAGATATTGAAGACCAAGCAGCGCATTAACCTGCAAAAAGGTTGAGTCTTTTTTAAAGAGATCGAACAGGAAATCGAACCCAAATGAAGAATTAAAGATATAGGGTTGTTGGTACCCTAAATTAAGCCGGGGAGATTTTGGTTGTAATTGCTGCCACTTGAATAATATCGTCTCTCCATTACTTAATGCATTTTTCAGATCAAGATTTACATCAGCTGTTAATTGCAGTTTACCCGACTCATTGGTACTGGGTAAAAAGCCGATCAAAAAATTAGCCTGGCTGCTGCGCTTTGGTGCCAGGTAAAGGTTTAAGACTGAACCTGTGCCCAACATGGTAATATCGTTGGGCTGTACTTCCTGTAAATAAGGCAGCTCCAGCATGCGCTTACCCACCAGTTCCAGCTTTTCTTTGTTATATAAGCTGCCATTGGGCAGGCCTAAATAATGGCCGAGGAATTTTTTAGATATCTTTGCCTTTCCCAAAACCCGGATACTGTCGATATGATACAGCGGGCCCCTTCTAGACCTTAGTAAGGCTTCCATCCTATCATCATCAAGACGGATGCTATCTAAAAACACTTCTGCAAATGGATAGCCGTTCTTCTCATAATACCTTAATATCTTTTCCTGCAAAGTTAGCAACTGCTGAATATTAAGCAGTTTGCCTGCATAATCTTTTTCTTTAAAGCGGCTTTCATCCATAGCGGCCTTTTCAATACCATCAGCCGTTAATTTGATCCACTGGTATTGTTTCCCTAAAAACAAATGAATAATTGTATAATCATCAAATTCGAAAATACTGTCTATCGAAGCAGTGGGATAACCTTTTGAATGTAAGAGTGAGGTTAACCCATTAACATATGTCCTGCACAGGCCTCTGCTTGTAAAACCCGTTTGTATTTTTAAGGGCTGCAAATTAAAGGAACTATCTTTGTCAACGAATTTGATATGTAGTTGATAAAGGTTATTTTTTGTGCCCTGTGCAGCAGAAAATAAAGCAGACAGTAAAATGCCTGTACACAAAAAAACAGGCAGAATTATTTTATAGCTTAATAATTTAACAGGAGTCATTAATCATCAAATCTAAAATATTATCCCGATACTTATCGGGACTAAAATCATAAATCTTTTGCCCGGTATTTATATTCATATCCCTTTTTGCAAGCAGGCCTGCCATTATTGTAATTTTCATTTCTCTACTTCGTTGGGGCAAAAAGAAAAATTGATTGATGCCATCGTAAAAGAAATACAGCTTACACAAATATTCTCATCATCAAATTCTATAATTAGTACCCTATATTTTGGAGGGGGTACACCAAGTATTTTAACTGCTGATGAACTGAAGTTAATTTTCGAAACAATTCATACACGTTTCGCTTTTGCAGATGATATTGAAATAACATTGGAAGCAAATCCTGATGACATCACTGATTTAAAATTGAACGAATGGAGAGCACTTGGTATCAACAGGCTGAGCGTGGGCATACAAAGTTTTATTGAAGAAGAATTAATATGGATGAACAGGGCACATACTGCTGCTGAATCACTGGTATGTATTGATAAAATAAACCAAGCCGGTTTTACAAATTTTTCAGTTGACTTAATTTATGGCTCGCCATTGTTAACAGATGCTGACTGGAAGAGAAATGTAAATATCGTTATTGAAAAAAATATTCCCCATATTTCTTGCTATGCTTTAACTGTAGAACCCGAAACAGCACTGGATAAAATGATCGCTTTGAATAAAAAGGCACCAGTGGATGCCGAAAAACAGGCCCGGCAATTTTTATTATTAATGAACTGGCTGGAAGATGCAGGTTATGAGCATTATGAAATAAGCAACTTCGCAAAACCTGGCTTAAGAAGCAAACACAATAGCAGTTACTGGCAGGGAGAACACTATTATGCTTTTGGTCCGGCCGCTCATGCTTTTGATGGAAGAAGCAGGCGGTGGAATATAGCCAACAATGCCTTATACATTCAATCATTACAACAAAACACCATTCCTTTTGAGGAAGAAATACTTACTGAAACCCAGCAACTGAATGAATACATCATGACTTCACTGAGAACTATGGAAGGCGTGGACCTGGAATATATTGACAAGAAATTTGGAGCAGATAAGCGTACAAGGATATTAATGGAAGCAGTTAAATATAAAAGCCCCGGAAAATTAAAAATGGTAAATCAAAATCTTATTCTAACAAAAGAAGGGAAATTATTTGCTGATGGAATAGCGGCAGACCTATTTTTTTGAAGTGCTGTAATGTCTCTTTAAATACTTTACAAGTTCCGCAACCATTAAACAAAGCATCATAAAAATTATGGCCGTACTGCTGATATTTGAAAATGAGAATGGCATCTTTTATTTGTTGAAATAAAGTTACCCTCTTTTTATACCAAACTCAACTCTATACTGTTAAAAGCTTCGGCAGCAGCCTGGTTCTCCCATAAAATTTTATAAATGGTATCCGCAATGGGCATATCGGCTAAAATGGTATGGTTAATGGCATGCATACACTTGCTGGCATTATAGCCTTCCGCAACCATGCTCATTTCCAACTGGGCAGCTTTTACTGAATATCCTTTACCTATCATATTACCAAAGGCCCGGTTACGGCTGTGCAGAGAATAACAGGTTACTAAAAGATCACCCAGGTAAACTGATGCTGCATAATTATTGGCCCGCTGTTCCTCTCCCATTGTGCGGATGTCAGTATGCCCCACTTCAATATTTTTTATACCTGCTTTTTTTAAAAACCCAGCCATTTCATCTGCACAGTTGGCAATGAATACACTTAAAAAATTATCTCCATAATCAAGCCCGTGAGCGATACCTGAACCAACAGCATAAATATTTTTTAATACCGCTGCATATTGCACGCCGTAGATGTCATCATTCTCTACAGTATTCAAATAATGTGTTTTAAAACAGCCGGCAATTTCGTGAGTCATTTTTTTATCAATGCCCGAGAAGGTTAAATAGGATAATTTTTCAGCTGCTACTTCCTCGGCATGGCAGGGGCCTAGTACAGCAAAATAATTTTCCAGGTCTACATTAAACTCGTTCTTCAAATATTGATTAAGCAGCAAATTACTTTCAGGTAAAATTCCTTTTATAGCAGAGATTATCTTTTTGCCTTCAAAAATATTTCTATCAAGCCCTGCCAAAGCATTATCAGTATAGGCAGATGGTATCACTAAAACGATACAATCGCTATTTGTAATTACTTCAGCAGGATCTGTAGTTAATTTTAGTTTTGATACATCAAAATGTGCAGCAGATAAATATTGTGGGTTATGATTGCGCTCCTGTATGAATTTGATATGGGCCTCACTCCTGTTCCACCAATAAATGGTATTACCGTTATCAGTTAAAATTTTTGCTATAGCTGTTCCCCAGCTTCCACTTCCTAAAATTCCAAAAGTCATATTTATAGTTTGTGGTCTGCAGTTTGTTGTTTGTAGTTGAAAAGAGTTTAAAAGTATTAGGTTCTTTACAACAAACTACAAACCTTAAACTACAAACTTATCAAAGCCCTAATTTATCTACCGCCAGCTGGGCAGCAATCTGGCTGGCATCTTTTTTATTATATCCTTTTGCCTCAGCAATCAGTTCTCCATCTACAGTGGCGCCAATTGTAAACAGCCTGCGGCCATTCTCAAATTTTTCATTTAGTGTTTCAAACTCAAGTGCTTTGCCATTCTTATTTGCCCAGCCGTATAACCTGTTTTTAATATTTATCTCTACATCCTCCAGGTCTTCCATAAACAAGTGCGGCATTATGATGTATTTCTCTACCCACCTGTGTGTACCGGCATACCCTTTGTCGAGGTAAACTGCTCCTATCAAGGCTTCTAGTGTATTACCAAATATCTGGGAGATCTTCAGTGCATTATCATACTTGTTGTAAAAAGTGATCTTTTTAAGCCCCATCTTTAAAGCGATGTCATTAAGTTTTTGGCGGTTCACCATCTTGCTTCTCATCTCGGTTAAAAAACCTTCGCCCTTATATGGATATTTCCTGAAAAGATAATGTGCTACAATTGAACTTAAGACGGCATCTCCCAAAAACTCCAGTCGCTCATTATTTTCATCAGCTCCTTCCCTCACACTGCGATGACTCAATGCAGTTTTATACAGCGTAATTTCCCCCGGAGTAAAACCAAGCACATTACTCAGTTGTTTTTTAAACTCCCGGTTATTATTCTGACTCTTAAAAAAATCCTTGAT
>JAYUYX010000125.1:0-5144 GCA_043752205.1 Chitinophagaceae bacterium | reverse complement strand
TAGTTACATCTACATAGCTTCCCATCTTAACCATTACATTACTTACTACACCACTGATAGGGCTTGAGACAGACAGTACTGAAATTAGTTTACCATTAGAAAGCCTTGCGGGATTAATTCCCATCAATTGTATTTGCTGTTGCAATGTAGATCTAAGGGTACGCAAAGTTCTTAATTCTGTTTCGGCCGACTGCAGGTTTTTTAAAGCCCCCGCATTACCGGCATTCAATTCCTTTTGTCTCTTTACTTCCAGTTCTGCCAATGAAATTTTTGCATTTACATTCAGGTAATTACTTTGTGCCTGTATAAATTCCGGATTGGCAATGGTGGCTATTGTTTGCCCCCTTGCAACACGACTACCCGGTTGCACCAGCAAAGATTTAATTACACCACTGTAAATTGAATTTACACTCGCCTGGTTTTGATTGGGAACTTTCAGCACCCCGTTTGCTTTCACAGATGCAGTTAATTGTTTTTGTTCAATAATACCTAATTCAACACCAATACTTTTTATCTGCTCCTCGGTAAGTGTAGCAATATTGTGATTTTCATGTTCATCTGTATGCTCTTCTTCCGGTTTGGCAACTTCTGCAGCCGGGATTTCAACAGTGCTACTCTTACTTCCACAGGAAGTAATGGAAACAAGGCTGGCGAAAATGATTGCTATTATTAAAGACTTCTTCATCGTTTTATTTTTATTGATTGATGTAATAATTGTATTGAATGACGGATTGATTATAAATATTCAGGTTCTCTAAGTAATTTTTTTGAATTTCTATGGCTTGTGTAAGAAACTGAGACAACTCAGAAAAACTGATTTCACCAGACCGGTAAGCTAATGATGATGCTTTGATTATTTCATTGGCCTGTTTCAATCCTGTTGTTTCATAAAATGCCAGCATACTTCTGTTTCTTTCTACTTCCTGCTGTCGTTGTATTTGTTGTGTATTTAATACCTGCCTGCTATAATCAAATTGCTTTTGCTGCACAGCTACTTCGGCCTGTGCCACTTTTATTTTGTTGCGATAAGCACTGGCACCAAATAGGGGAAAAGCTGCGGATACAGAAAACCCTGTAAAAGGATCTTTGACGCCATACAATCGCTGGCTGAAGAAACGGCCTGCAAACTCGGGTTTGTTCTCGTTTTTCACCACTGCAATACCAGCATTAGCAATATGGATACTTTGTGATTGCAAAGCCAGTACGGGATGAAGGCTGTCAGGTACGACATCGTTCATCGGTAGTTTTTCCAATGGCTGCCGAAACGGTAGCATGGATTCTTCCGTGTTGAGCAACTGCATCAATACCTGCTGCTGAATTTGAATATCATTACCTATTTGCTGCAGCAATGCCTGTAGCTCCACCATTCTTACATTGGCAGAAATGCTATCCAATCCGGGGCTATCGCCGGTCTTTACTTTTAATATGGCTGCATTATTCATTGATTTATAAATACTATCCAGGCGGTAAAACAATTGTTGCTTATCCTGCAAATACCAAAGCTGGTAATAAATAGTACGAACATCTCTTCTTATATCCACATCAATAGCAGCAGTATTAGCCTGGTAGTATTTCAACTGCTCACTGTACAGGTTTTTCTGCGCCTTATACAATCCCGGCCATGCAATACTTTGCGATATACCAATTTTTAAAATGCCCCTACTATCGCTTGGCCGCAAATCTTCATTCTCCGCAAACACTCCTGTTTTTGGCAATGTTGTACTTGTATTGATCTGGGCCTTGCCTCTGTTGATCTGCTGATTATTTATATCATACAACAAATTATTTTTTGCTAATATAATTACTTCGCTTACAGGTAATCTTTTGGGTGCCGGCTGCTGTGCCTGCACACTATTTAATGATGTCATTAAAAAAATACCGATCCCGATAATTACCGGGATTATTACAGGCTTGATTTTTTTAAGTTTTCTTTTTGATGAAAAAATGATGTAGAGTAAAGGAAGTACTATTAGCGTAAGGAAAGTTGCCGTTATCAATCCGCCAATAACAACCGTTGCCAATGGTTTCTGTACTTCTGCGCCTGCCCCGTTTGACATAGCCATTGGAATAAATCCTAAAGCGGCTACGGAAGCAGTCATTAGTACCGGTCGTAAACGGATTTTTGTTCCTTCCAATACCCGTTGCATAACATCTTTCATTCCCTCTTTTTCCAATTGATTAAAAGTGCTGATTAATACAATACCATTTAATACCGCCACGCCAAATAATGCAATAAATCCGACGCCGCCTGAAATACTGAATGGCATCCCTCTTACAAGCAAGGCAAACACACCACCGATGGCACTCATAGGGATGGCCGTAAAAATCAAAGAAGCATCTTTTACAGAACGAAAAGTCAGGTACAGCATAAAGAAAATAAGTAACAATGCCAGCGGTACAACAATCATCAACCTGGCAGATGCTTTTTGCAGGTTTTCAAACGTACCACCATAAGTATAATAATACCCGGGAGGAAGTTTTACTTTGTCATTTAATTTTTGCTGTGCTTCTTTTACTACACTGGCCACATCACGGCCACTTACATTAAAACTCACATAGATTCTCCGTTTACCGGCTTCACGGCTTATCTGTGCAGGGCCGGTTTTGAAGGCTATTGTTGCAACCTGTGACAAAGGGATTTGATTGCCGTCACTCATTGGTATATATAAATTACTTACATCCTCTAACGAAGAACGATGGCTGCTGTCTAAACGTACTACCAAGTCAAATTTCCTTTCATTTTCAAAAACAACACCTGCTTCTTCTCCGGCAAATGCCGTACTGATAACATGGTTTATGTCTTCAATATTCAAACCATACCCTGCTATTTTTCCCCGGTCATATTCAATGGTAATTTGCGGCAGGCCATCTACCCGTTCCACCTGTGGTTGTGTAATACCTTTTATAGGATTGATAACTTTTGCCACTTTATCAGCATAAGCAACTAATGTATCTAAGTTTTCACCAAATATCTTTATAGCTACATCCTGCCGGATGCCCGTCATCAATTCATTAAAACGCATTTGAATGGGCTGGCTTGGTTCGGCTATCACTCCGGGAATAGTAGAGAGTTTATCCCTCATCAAATCTGACAAGGCATAAAAATCTTTGGTAGTTGTCCAATCTTTTTTAGGTTTCAGTATTACCATTAAATCAGATGCTTCAGGCGGCATTGGGTCAGTGGCAATATCGGCAGCCCCTGTTTTACCTATCACCATTTTTACTTCCGGGAATTTGAGTAACATTTTTTCTGCCATCATTACTGTTTCGGTGGTTTGCGACAGGGATGAACCTTGCGGCAATACAAATTCAATAGCATAATCACCTTCTTCTAATGTGGGGATAAATTCACCACCCATATTTTTAAAAATGATGACGGACACAATTAATAAAGCAACTGCAATACCTACAACTGCATATTTTATTTTTATCGCCCCTTGTAAAAGTGGTGCATATACCCGTTGAAAGAAATCCATCATCCTGTCAGAAAAAGTTCTTTTATGTTTCATGTTTTTAGAAAGAAACAAAGAACTCATCATTGGGATATATGTAAGCGATAACAGTAATGCACCTAATATGGCAAAGGCTACCGTTTCTGCCATTGGCCGGAACATCTTTCCTTCCACTCCCTGCAAGGAAAGGATTGGTAAATACACAATCAGGATAATGATTTGGCCGAATGCTGCGGAACTCATCATTTTCTTTGCACTGCTTTCCACGGCTTCATCCATTTGCGGCTGCGATAGTTTGCCTGTTAATTTTTTTGCCCCAAGGAAATGTAGTGTTGCTTCTACAATAATAACGGCTCCATCTACTATCAATCCAAAATCTATTGCACCTAAACTCATCAGGTTGGCACTTACACCAAACAAATTCATTAAGGCCAATGCAAATAATAAGGATAAAGGAATAGCAGATGCTACAATTAAACCTGCCCGAAGGTTTCCTAAAAATAAAACCAGTATTAATATTACAATCAATGCCCCTTCAATCAAATTTGTCTTTACGGTATTAATGGCACGGTCAATCAGATTAGTACGGTCTAAAAATGCTTCAATCTCTACATCTTCCGGTAATGATTTCTTTACTGTCTTCATCCGCTCTTTTACCAGTTCTACTACAGATGCACTGTTAGCACCTTTCATCATCAGCACAATTCCACCCACCACTTCTTTTTCTCCGTTGTAAGTCATGGCTCCGTATCGGGGCGGTGACCCAAATTGCACTGTGGCTACGTCCCTTATTAATATTGGAATACCGTTTTGCAGTTTTACAACAATCTGCTCAATGTCAGCAAAGGATTTTACCAGCCCCACACCACGGATAAAATAAGCATTAGGTTTCCTGTCAATGTACGCACCGCCTGTATTTTCATTATTTTTTTCAAGAGCCATAAAAACTTCAGGTATAGTTACGTTCATGGCTTTTAATCTTTCAGGGTTTAGTGCCACTTCATATTGCTTGCTGATGCCACCAAATCCGGTTACTTCTGCCACCCCCGGAATACCGGTTAGCTGGCGGCCCACTATCCAATCCTGCATGGTGCGTAAATCCATAGCAGAATATTTTTGTTCGCTGCCCTTTTTTGGATGGATAACATATTGATAAATCTCTCCAAGACCGGTTGTTACTGGCCCCATCTCCGGAGTACCCATACCCTTGGGAATTTCTCCTTCCGCTATTTTTAGCTTTTCCGAAATAAGTTGCCTTGCAAAATATATGTTTACATTTTCTTTAAAGACAACTGTTATTACGCTTAATCCGAATCGGGAAAAAGAACGCATTTCTTCAATACCCTGAATATTGGATAAGGATCTTTCAACAGGATAAGTAATAAACTGCTCTACTTCCTGTGCTGCCAGTGTGGGTGCTTGGGTTATTACCTGTACCTGGTTATTAGTAACGTCGGGTAATGCATCTACCGGTAGTTTAGTGGCACTCCATAAACCCCATACAATGAGAGCCAGTGTCATTACCCCGATAATGAGTTTATTTTTTATACTAAAATGAATTATTTTATTGAGCATGATAAATTCTTACGATGATGAATAAATACAACTATACTTAAGCTATCAGCGATTAAGTAATAAGAAAAACGATAAAGTAGGTTACACTAATTGTGGAGGTTGCCAGATGGAATGCAA
>JAYUYX010000124.1:0-27954 GCA_043752205.1 Chitinophagaceae bacterium | reverse complement strand
GACAAGACGGCGGCCTTCTCGGGTGCTGGGGTTGGCTTGCGGGTGTTTGAAGGAGCATCTAAGTTTGCGAAAGGAACACCTACGTTTGCGAAGATTTTTCTTTTACAAATGCAGTTGACCCAATAGTTAAGATTTCATATGCGTAGAGTAACCATTATAATTTGTTCAATTCTTGTAGCAGTAATTCTTGCACTGCTCGTAGTAAGGCAGAATTATAAAGATTCTCCTAATTATAATTATATAACTGCTAAACTGGACATCAGGAACAAAAATGCAAGAATCATCAATGTAGGTCTACGAAAGGCCTCTTTAAATTATAGTAAAATTGACAGTATTGAAGCTGAATATGGGTTTAAAAATATTTATATTCGATACGATACCACAAAGCAAATTATATCCGGAATAAATAACTATAATGAAGTTATAGAGGCTTATTTAAAATTACGCAATGGAATTGATTGGAGAGAAAATTACCAACGGAAGGTTGACTCACTATTTAAAGCAGCCTCCAAATAAAAACAAGAAGATTTATATTTAGATGGATAACATGATATTTATACTATGAATTTACAAAAGCTATTTTTATTATGCACACTGCTCATCTTCATTACAATTGAGATTGCTGCACAAAACGATAATCGCCTTTACAACAAATGGAAATTAGGTAATCAGGGCATGTCCTGGACCTTTGCCGACCGCCACGATGATGATGTTGACAAGGGAACTTTGACTTTCGATATGCCAGCATCTTCTATCACTGACAATTGCAGTTGTAAAGTGATTTTGTACCTGGAATTCGATTGGATAAGTTCGAATGGAAAGGTAAATGTGTATAATAAAGTGAATGATGCCTTTCTATCAGTAAAAGTAATAAGTACTGCCGGCGCTTCGGAGCAAGAGAAAGCCTTGGCAGAGGAGAATTGTCCTGTAAATGCAAATAAAGCACTGGCAGACTTTAAGCGCACTATTAAAATTAGTGATGAACTTGTTTATTACATTACTGGCAATACATTAAAACTTGGAGGAACATCATTAACGGCAGTGTATCCTGTAAATAATCCGGCACCTGGAAGCAATACAAAAACCAATGATTCGCCAGTAGCCACTGAAAAACCCAGGCCAAGCAATGGTTTCCACAGCTATGTTTGGGATGATGGATCGAAGTACGTAGGCGAATGGAAGGATAATAAAAGACACGGAAAGGGCACCTTTACTGCTACCCAGGGTAGTGTGTATACAGGCGACTGGGTAAATGATAAAAGGCAGGGACAGTGTACACTAACCTGGCCGGATGGAAATGTTTATACGGGTGCATATGAAAACGATCAACTCACCGGGCTTGGTACCTTTTACGAAAAAAGTACTGGTATTAAGTATGTAGGTGAATGGTTGAATTACAAAAAGCACGGTCAAGGCACGCAAACATGGCCAAATGGTAACAACTACACCGGATCATGGGCAGACCATCAGATCAATGGCTACGGAAAATTCAATTGGGCCACCGAATTGTATTACGAAGGGGAATGGAAGGATGGCCAAAGACAAGGGAAGGGGAGTTACACAATTCATGGAAGTATCTATGTTGGCGACTGGGTGGCTAATGAAAAACATGGACATGGCACTTTAACCTATCCGGACGGCAATGTTTATACGGGCCAATATACAAACGATAGGGCTACCGGAAAAGGTACAATGCTCAAGAAAAACGGGGAGAAGTATGTAGGAGAATGGTTGAGTTTTGGTAAGGAAGGGCAGGGTGTTTATACATGGCCGGATGGCACCACCTATTCCGGAGAATGGAAAAAGGATAAAAGGAATGGCCATGGAACATGCAACTGGAATGATGGCAGTAGCTATACAGGACAATGGAAGGATGGTAATATGGACGGTCATGGAACACATACCAATTCCAAGGGTGAAAAGAAAACAGGAGAATTTAGAAACGGTGCGTTCATCCAGAGGACAAGATGATTTCATTAAAATTGTTTGATCAATATCCCGCCTTCGCACCTCCTATATTTTCTATCGGGTGCCAGGTGGTTTTTATTTCCTGCAGGTCCATAATAAAATAGGGAGATTGGCCTGAAGTATCCGCCCATTTCACTTTATCGTAAAGCATAACCCTTTTTACATTCAATGCTGATTTTTCCTTAATCATTTTTTGCGTTGCTGCATCTGCTTCACAATAAACAGTGGCATTCACATCCATATGATCGGCAAAGTAAGGAGCAAGCTCGGCTACTTTACCGGTAAGGATATTTACAACGCCACCCGGCAGATCAGAACTATTCAGCACTTCGGCAAATGTTACGGCGCAAAGTGGTTTTGTTGCTGATGCTAAAACGATGCAGGTATTTCCTCCGGCAATAATTGGTGCAATGATTGAAACCAATCCAAGCAATGAATCGTTCTGCGGAACAATAGCAGCAACCACACCCGTAGGTTCAGGAACTGAAAAATTAAAATGCGATGAAGCAACAGGATTTACTGAACTGAACAGTTGCTGAAATTTATCGCACCAGCCGCTGTAATAAATTAAGCGGTCAATGCAAAGATTTACTTCTTTTTCAGCCTGTACCTTGGTTGAATCCTGTTTCATCAATTCATCAATGAATTGTGCTTTTCTACCTTCCAGCATTTCGGCAATGCGGTAAAGTATCTGCCCACGGTTAAAAGCAGCCCTGCCGCTCCAGCCACCAAAGGCATTTCTTGCAGCAACAACAGCATCACGAAAATCTTTTCTCGATCCAAGACATATATTAGCAAGATTTTCTTTCTTGCTGTTTGTTGCAACATAATATCTACCGGACTCCGTTCTTGGAAACTGTCCACCGATATAGATCTTATAGGTTTTCAAAACTTCTAATCTTTTTGAAGTGTTAGTTTTTTCAAGACCATTTTCGCTGACAGCGAGCGAAGATTTTTTTATTGTTGTATTTGCCATGTTTTTTATTGTTTCAAATATTTTTTATCAACTTTCCATAGTTGAATTATAATATCATTTTCTTTAAATAACTCTTTTGAGTAATCACACTGCATTATTTCGTCTTTGAATTCAAAATCCTTAAAAATAAATTCGTTAATCTTTCCCAGTGTTTTCTTTAAATCATGAAACTGATTTAATTCTGTGTCTAAATATGCTATTGCTGTATGATAATACTCCTTTTTCACATAATACCATATTCCTGGATTCCCCAAACCTTTAATCATTTCTTCACAATCTTTCTTTTTATTTTTCCCTAGGAAGCTAAATAATCCCATGATCAAACTAAATTTATATACGCCGCCAATCCATGCAATCCGCCTTCCCTTCCATAACCACTTTCTTTATAACCACCAAAGGGAGAGGATGGATCAAATTTATTAAATGTATTTGCCCAGATAACACCCGCTCTTAATTTTGTGGTCAAGTTGAAAATCTTGGAACCTTTGTCGGTCCATACACCTGCCGACAGGCCGTAAGGCGTGTTGTTTGCTTTTTCTATTACTTCATCATCAGTTCTAAAACTCTGGATAGCAAGTACGGGCCCAAAGATCTCTTCCTGCGCAATGCGGTTGCTTTGTGCAACATTGGTGAAGATGGTTGGCCTGCAAAAAAATCCTTTCTTAGGAATAGCACATGAGCTCTGGTACATTTCTGCACCTTCCTGCTGGCCGATCTTAATGTATTTATTGATGATGTCTAATTGTGCTTTTGAATTGATGGCACCAACATCTGTATTCTTATCCATCGGGTCTCCCACAATCATGGTTTCCAGCCTGTCCTTTAATTTGCGAACCACTTCTTTGAAAACTGATTCCTGTACATACAGGCGAGAACCTGCACAACATACATGGCCCTGGTTAAAAAAGATGCCGTTGATTACGCCTTCAACCGCCTGGTCAATAGGAGCATCATCAAAAATAATATTGGCAGCTTTGCCACCCAGTTCAAGCGTTGCTTTTTTATTGGTGCCTGCAATGGCACGTTGGATTATTTTTCCTACATCGGTACTGCCTGTAAATGCAATTTTATTTACGTCGGCATGATTAACAATGGCAGCACCTGTTGCGCCAGCACCAGTAATGATATTTACAACACCCGGAGGAAGATCTGCTTCCTGTATAATTTCTGCAAGTTTCAATGCAGTTAATGATGTATTTTCTGCAGGTTTTAAAACAACTGTATTACCGCAAGCCAATGCCGGTGCAATTTTCCACGCCGTCATCAGTAAAGGAAAGTTCCAGGGAATTATTTGTCCTGCAACGCCTAAAGGTTCTGTCCTGCGGTTGGGAAAAGCATACTCCAGTTTATCGGCCCAGCCAGCATAATAAAAGAAATGATTAGCAGCAGTTGGTACATCAAAATCACGGCTCTCACGAATTGGTTTTCCGCCATCTAAAGTTTCAATAATAGCAAACTCTCTTGCTCTCTCCTGTATCATCCGGGCAATGCGGTAAATGTATTTTGCTCTTTCTGCAGGCGGCATTTTTTTCCAGGTCTTGTCATATGCATTCCTTGCCGCTTTAACTGCTTTATTTACATCAGCCGTATTGGCTTCTGCGATCATGGATAATTTTTCTTCGGTAGCCGGATTGATGGTAGCAAAATATTTTTTGCTCAGCGGCTTTTCAAACTTGCCATTGATAAAGAGGTCGTACTGAGGATCAATTTTAGCAGCGCTTTTACTCTCTGGTGCAGGAGCAAGATTTCTTGCACTGTCGAATTTTAATTTGATGGTATTGTTTTTTGTAGCTTTTGCCATGTTGTAAGTTTAAGAAGTTTAAAAGGTTTAAATAGTTTAAGAAGTTTTTTAGGTTAAATCATCTCCCTTTATATTTAACACCTTTGATTTCTGAGTCTTCGAGGTATGATATTAATTTTTGAATTAGACTGCTAATTTTCATTGCATGTACAGAAAACAGATCAAATTCCTGTTGTGTTATATAATTACGATCTAATCCCCTGTAAAGCTGGGAACGTAACTCTCCACATGAAGCTTTTGAAATAAACAAGAACTGGATAAATTCTCTGTTACCCCCTCTCTCAAAACCTTCAGCAATATTATCCATTATAGAACCGGCAGAACCTTCAATTTGATTTATCAATCTAAAATTAGTTTTGAACCTGTTACTATCAATCAGATTTCCGATTGTTTTGTTAAGTTCCCGTGCTTCCTGCCAGGAAATTATTTCTTCAAATCTTTTAATGGTTGCCATAATAACTTTAAACTTGTTAAACCTTAAACCTATTAAACCAGCATTAATCTATTGAAAAATAATTTGCACTCTGGTAAACTCCCGTCTTCTGTTTCATAAGCTGCATTAATATATCATTAGCCAGGCTGCTTGCACCAAAACGGAACCATTCGTTATTCATCCAGCCTTCGCCCAATACTTCATTCAGCATAACTAAATAATGTAAAGCCAGTTTTGATTTTGAAATACCACCGGCAGGTTTCATTGCGATCTTTTTGCCTGTCTTGTAATAAAAATCACGGATGGCTTCCAGCATTACCAAAGTAACAGGCATTGTTGCAGCAGGTGAAATTTTTCCTGTAGAAGTTTTTATAAAATCAGCCCCGGCATACATGGCAATATCGCTTGCCTTGCGTACCTTATCATAAGTGCCCAACTCACCCGTTTCCAGTATCACTTTTAACCTGGCTTCACCGCAGGCTTCTTTAATGGCAGCGATCTCATCAAACACAAAATTGTATTCGCCTTCTAAAAATTTTCCTCTTGATATTACCATGTCCACCTCATCAGCTCCGTTGGCAACCGCATATTTAGTATCCCGGATCTTTACATCACGTGGTGCCTGGCCACTTGGAAAACCTGTTGCAACTGATGCAACTTTTACTCCTGAATTGCCCAATGCTTTTTTGGCCACTTTCACCATAGACGGATAAACACAAATGGCAGCCACTGTTGGTAAGCCGGGATATCCATCATGCAGGTGTATTGCTTTATAACAAAGCTGTTTTACTTTTCCATCCGTATCTTTTCCTTCCAGCGTAGTAAGATCTATCATGTTCAGGGCAAGCAACAAACCATTGAGCTTGCTTTCATTTTTAATGCTGCGCTTGGTAAATCTTGATGCTCTTTCCTCAATACCAACCTGGTCAACATGTGCTGTAAAAGAAAAGTCAGGTATCGTTTTAGTTGCGGTCATTTTTGTTTTTTATTTTAAATCTGCTATTCTTTTAAATCCGCCTTCGACAAGCCAAGGCTGACAGCATTTATAATTTTAGACTGAACTGTATAAGAATTTATTGAGCTGTTAATGCCTCCAATGCTTTCTTTATCATTTTTTCAACAGCAGCATTGCTGTCTTTAGAAAATTCTTTTACCACCCGGTTTGCAATGATCACATTTATACTCAGGCATTCATGTCCCATTAATTTTCCTAAACCATAAATGGCCGAGGTCTCCATTTCAAAGTTAGTGATTCGATGATTATTAAAATTGAAATGCGTAAGCTTGTCAACAAGCCCAGGGCTGCTTAATCCTAACCGCAATACCCTTCCCTGCGGTCCAAAAAACCCAGGACAGGTTACCGTGATGCCTTTGTGAAATTCGCTGCCAAATTTTTCTAATAAAATTCCACTGCCGCTGAAAGCGTAGGGATTGGTGATGGCTGTATCTAAATTAGTTTGTGCTATAAAGGCTTCAGCCATTTCTTTAGCTGCCTGATCTTTTTCGTATTTGTAAAAATTGAGCAGGTTATCTAAACCCAGGCCATGTGTTGATGCAACAAAACTATCAACCGGGATATCTGCCTGTAAAGAACCTGATGTTCCAAAGCGTATGATGTTTAATTTAGAAAGATCTTTTTTGATCATCCTTGTTTCTAAATCAATATTGGCCAGAGCATCCAGTTCATTAAAAGCAATATCAATATTATCAGGCCCGATGCCTGTAGAAATAACTGATAAATGTTTATTGCCGATATAACCAGTATGGGTGATAAATTCACGATGCTGTAACTGGTGCTCTATCCTGTCAAAATGAGCGCTTACTTTTTTAACCCTTTCCGGGTCGCCCACTACAATAATAGTGTCGGCCAGTTCTTCAGGTCTTACATCAAGATGGTAAATAGCACCGCGGCTGTTGATGATCAGTTCTGATTCTGCGATTCTTTGCATAGTTAAATCGTTAATGAACAAAGATAAGATAAATGAAGAGGGATTATAATTGTGCTGGATGAGTTAAATTAATAAAAAAAGCAGGATCAATTTTCATTTACCCTGCCTTACAAAATTTAAAATCAGTTTTATCTTATCCCATACTTTTTCTCATATCTATCAGCCAACTGTTTTTGTTTATTATTAAGATCAATACTACGGCCCTGGATAAAAGCATTCGTAATAATATTTGTCCGCATGTCCAGGATATCACCTTCACTTATCACAATATTTGCATCTTTCCCTACTTCAATGCTACCGGTTTTATCTGCAATACCTAAAATTATTGCCGCATTTAATGTAATTGCGCTAAGCGCTTCCTCTTTGGTTAAACCATATGCTGCTGCAGTGCCCGCATTAAAAGGAAGGTTGCGGTATCGGCTGTTTCCATCATCATCATTAATGGTAAATAGGACACCTGCTTTCTGGAGCATATAAGGAGTTTTATAAGGCTGGTCAACATCATCATCTATCATGGCAGGTAAATTATGTAACTGGTGAAGTATAACAGCAATATTATGTTGCTTTAAAACATCTGCTATCTGCCAGCTATCAACAGCGCCAACAACTACTACGTCGAAACCAAATTCTTTTGCAAAGTCAGCAGCAAGCAACATCTCTTTTACAATATTGCAATGAATGAAAAGCTTTTGTTTTTTATCAAACAGGTTTCTGACAGCTTCAAATTTAAGGTTGCTGTTTTCATGTTTGCTTTCTGTGAAGTAAGCTTTTGCTTCCCTGAAAAATACTTTTACATTTTCGATCTGCTCCAATCCTTTTTTTATAGGATCAGGCGCCACCGGTTGGCCAGGCTGTGCACCACCAGCTCTTGCTCCACGTGTGCGGTTAAGTAAAGAAGGCATACGAAAATGAATGCCTACATCTGTTTTGTATGCGGCATCTTCCCAGTTCCATGCATCAAGTTGTACAACAGATGAAGAACCGGAAATAATACCACCAGCGGGAATAATATTGGCCAGTAAAATGCCGTTGGTGCGTAAAGTGTTGATTACTTTTGAATCGGTATTATAAGCAATAATAGAACGGATGCTTGGGTTCATTTCACCGATTTCTGTAGCATCAATGGTAGCACGGTTGCTGTTCACTTCTATTAAACCCAATTGCGATGCGGTTAGGATAAGGCCGGGGTAAATATGTTTGCCTTTGCAATCAGTAACCAAAGCACCTTCTTTAGAAATATTAGTACCAACTTCAGTTATTTTGCCATTCTTAAAAATTACGGTACCGTTATTGACCACCTGGCCGTTACCCACATGAATGGTTGCATTGATCAATGCGATCGTCTCTTTTTGTGGCAAAGCAGGCGACATAGTTTCCTGTGCAGCAACATTGGTAATTGTAAAGAGGCAGCTTATATAAAAAATTATTTTTTTCATTTGAATTATTTTTCAGGTTATTTTTTTCAAAATCATCCCGCCTTCGACAGGCTCAGATTGACAACTTTTTATTAATTAGTTATTATCTACATCATCAGCATCAATGCTTAATAAACCATGACTGTGATAATGATCGCTGCAAGTGTTAATGACCTCAAACCTCGGTCTTGCCCGTTGTAAATTTTGCCCGGCACCAGCAGCACCCGCAGTTTTTTTTGCAGCCGCTAATTTTTGAATGATCCTTGCTTTTTCAGCCTGGTTTTGTTTGCGCATGGCTGCATCTTTTTCACGGTCAAAATAAATAATACCATCAACAATTGTTTTTTCTGCTTTTGCATAAATTGATAAAGGGTTATCGTTCCATACAACCAGGTCTGCATCCTTACCTACTTTAATACTTCCTGTTTTATTATCAACATGCATCATTTTTGCAGGATTGATAGTTACCATTTTCCAGGCATCTTCTTCACTCATTCCACCATACTTTACGCTCTTCGCTGCTTCCTGGTTCAGGCGGCGGGCCATTTCAGGGTCATCCGAATTGATGGCCACATTCAATCCCACTTTGTGCATAATGTATGCATTGTAAGGAATGGCATCCACCACTTCCATCTTATAGTTCCACCAGTCGCTGAAGGTTGAAACGTTTGCACCATGCGCTTTCATTTTATCAGCAACTTTATATCCTTCTAAAATATGGGTGAATGTATTTACAGTAAATCCGTATTTGTCTCCAGTTTTCATCATGGCATTAATCTCACTTTGTACATACGAGTGGCAGGTGATGAATCTTTTTTTGTTCATGATCTCTACAAGCGCATCAAGTTCCAGGTCTCTTCTAACAACCATAGAAGCACCTCCTTTTTTCTTATTATTCTCTTCTGCTGCTTTCCAGCTCATTTTATAATCAGTTGCCCGTTGAAAAGCATCCATCAATACCTGGTCAACACCCATCCTGGTATCAGGAAAACGGGTATTGCCCTGTGTGCTTGAACTTCTTTTTACATTTTCGCCAAGTGCAAACTTTATAAATCCATCCGCGCCTGCAAATTTCAGATCCTGGTCATTAGCACCCCAGCGTAATTTTATTAATTGTGTTTGTCCGCCGATAGTATTGGCAGAGCCGTGAAGGATATGAGAAGAAGTAACACCACCACTCAGCTGACGGTAAATATTCATGTCATCAGGGTTCAGGTTATCGCCTATCCTTACTTCTGATGTAACACTTTGCCCGCCTTCGTTGGTAGATGCTGATGCAATGTGAGAATGCTCATCAATAACCCCTGCGGTAACATGCTTACCGGTTCCGTCAATTATCTTTGCAGTTGCATCTGTAAGATTCTTGCCTACCGCAACAATTTTGCCATTCTTTAAAAGTACATCTGTGTTTTCCAGTTTCCAATCTTTTTCACTGGTCCATACGGTCGCATTTTTAATCAGGATATCTTCAGCTTTGGGCATTTCTTCCCATCCATAACTTAAGAATGGATAAGTTACTTTTCCTAAAACAAGTGGTTGCTTAGGTTTTGCGCTGTCTGGTTTTATTTCTGCTTTTTTATCAAATGTGGCACTCCAGTTAAAAACATTTCCCATCGCATCGCTTCCCCTGCCAATCCAGGTATTACCATTTGCAACACCACTTAAAATAGTTTCTTTTGCATTCTGTCCACGGCCTTCAGTATAATTTAGCTTTATCAATTTGCCATCAAAACTGTATTTGCCGGTAAGGGTATCTTTGCTGATGAACTGGGCAACACCTGGATCTTTTAACTCCAGGGAAAATGCTTTTACACCTGCATTGGTATTGGCTATAAAATTGTACGTTCCTTTTACATCATACCAGCTTTCATCCTTAATTGAATTTTTGATACCCTGTGTCCAGTTTTGTAACAGCACTGTTTTCTCAGCAAACACCGGCCCCGAGGTAATTAAAAAATTTGCAATCTTTCCTGCATCCAGGCTCCCTATTTTATCATACACGCCCAGCAGGGTTGCAGGTGTTTTTGTAAGTGCATCTAATGCTTTTTGTTCTGTTAATCCATATTCAATGGCTTTACGCAGGTTGGCCATAAATTCGGTAACATTTGTGAGATCAGCTGAGGTTAAACAAAAATTAATTCCCGCTTTTTCAAAAGCTGCTGCATTACCCGGTGCCAGCTCCCAGTGCTTCAGATCATCAAGCCCTACAAATCGTAAATCGTTAGGATCATCAACATCCATGGCTGCAGGGTAATTCAATGATAAAATAAATGACGCTTTGGTTTCGGCCATTTCTTTTATACGCTGGTACTCGTTACCACCTGCTTTAATAATATATTGTACAGCAAACTCGTCGCCTACCTTATCAGCCCTCAGGCTATTCCATTTATCATTGGCCTCAAAAATTTGAGGAAGTCCCTGGTTATCATTCCAGCTTTTTAATGAAAGGTTTACACCTTCAGTTATAGGACTGCTTTTATACCATTGCGCATCTAAGTAGGTCTGGCGCAGCAAAGCAATTGATCCCATCATAGAGCTAGGATAGCTTTGGCCCGATGTACCTTTACTGAAAGAATAATGTGCCGATGCCTTATCTTTTATTATAGCAAAATTATCTGGTTGGTTGGCTAATGTTACAAATGCACCGGTTCCCCGGGCAATACCATCTTTTTGATGTGTTAGTACGGAGCCAAAACCAATATCTCTCAGTGCTTTTGCTTTTGCATCATCAGTATTAAAGATCTTATAGGCTTCAATTTCACTTTTAACAGCCTGGTTCCAGCCATAAGCCCCCTTGGTATTAGAAGTAATTTGCTGCGGACGAAAAAATGCTGCCACACCGCCTGTAGTTTGCGGGCGCTCAGTAACCGGAATACCGTAATCACTATATATATCTATAAAAGCAGGATAAATAAATTTTCCGCTGCAATCAATAACAACGGCATCTTTAGGAATAGGGATATTATTTCCTACACTTACAACTTTTCCCTGCCGAATCAGCAGTGTTGCATTTTGTAATGTATTTTGGGCATCTTTTGCAATGGTAGCATTGGTAAATGCATATATCCCATCCTTTGGATCTGCAATATCATTTAATGGGTAGGTTGCCTGTGCATTGATAAGTTGAGCAGTGCAGGAGCATAAAAAAAGCACCATCAACAAAAATTTAATTTTTTGCATGCAGTTTATTTTTGAGTTTTAATCAGGCGATAAATATAACAAATGATTACCTGTTATTAATACCAGTTATGTAATTAAGTTTTGCATATTCCTTAATTTTATGCTATTAGCAAATGATATGGATATAGAAGATTATATAGAACTGACAGCATTAAAGCCGGATACAGTTATGGAGGATGTTGAAACCGTGTGCGACGAAGCTATTGAAAATAAAATAAGCTTTGTTTGTGTGCCTCCTTTATTTGTTAGGAAGGCCAAAGAGCTTGCTGCTGAAACAGCTGTAAGCATCTGCACAGTGACTGGCTTTCCGTTTGGTTATAGCGCCATTGAAGCAAAAGTTGCTGAGATTGTGTTAGCCATTATTGATGGGGCTGATGAGATAGCCATGGTAGTAAATACAAGTGCGGTTAAAAATAACGATTGGCAGTTTTTAGCCAATGAGATAAATACAGTAATGCAGGTTACCCGGGCTAAGGGAAAAAAGATGACTGTAATTATTGAAACAGGCTTTCTAAGCGATGCAGAGATCATCACTGCCTGCGACATATATGGAGCTGCAGCTGTGGATACTATACAATTAGGTACAGGTTTTTTTGAAAATGGGGCGATGCTTGACCAAGTTAAACTGGTACGCAAACATGCAGCAGCAATAGTACAGATCAAAGCCGGAGTTCCTGTACAGCATTATAATGTTGCCAGCCAGTTAATTAAAGCGGGAGCCAGCCGTGTATGTTGTACCAATAGCCTGAATTTGATACAGGAGAGCCTGCAACAAAATTGATGGAATGGTTTTTGTAATTTTGTACAATCATGAAAAGAATATTTTGTTTAGTATTTATCGTTACAGTTTCTACTGAGTTGTTTGCCCAGCAAGATACCAGAGATACAAGTTTTATAGCTAAAGTAACTGTTACTAAAGATCCCCGCATTGATATGCTGGCAAAAGTGCAGTTTGAAGTGAACAAAAATATGAGCCGCTTTGGAAAGGGCTACCGTTTATTTGTTTTAAAAAGTAATGACAGGGAATATGCTATGAAGGTAAGATCGTACCTGTTGCAGAATTTCCCCGAAGAAAAAGTTATCATGACCTATCAATCTCCTTTTATTAAAATGAAATTTGGTGATTTTGTAGAAAAAAAAGATGCTGAAAAGATCAGGGACCAGATATTAAAAGGAGGTGTGGTTACCGGTAATATATATGTAGTACCCGATACCATAGAAATAAAACCTGATAAGAGCGAACAGGATATTAAATAAATTCCTTCTGCTATATTGAGTTTCTGATTCAGAAACTCTTTTTTATTTTGATACTTTAAGATTATTTTTAAGCAATGATACAAGCGCAAATTCAGCAACGGGCAAAAAACTATGCCCGGGAGTTTATTAATATCCGTCATCATATTCATGCTCACCCCGAATTGAGTTACCAGGAATTTGAAACATCAGCATTTATTCAGCAAAAGTTAACGGAATACGGGATACCATTTGAAGTAAAGGCAACCACGGGTGTTATAGGTTTGATAACAGGTAAAAATCCGGATAAAAGAACTGTAGCACTACGTGCCGATATGGATGCATTACCTATTACCGAAGAAAATGATGTGCCTTACAGATCAACAAAGCAAGGTGTAATGCATGCCTGCGGACATGATGTGCATACTACCTGCCTGTTGGGTGCAGCAAAGATATTAAACGAATTGAAAGAAGAATGGGAAGGAACGGTGAAACTAATCTTTCAACCGGGTGAAGAAAAAAATCCGGGTGGTGCAAGTTTATTAATTAAAGAAGGTGTGCTGGAAAACCCAAAACCCGACAAAATATTTGCATTGCATGTGCACCCGGGTTTAGAAATAGGAAAATTAAGTTTCAGGAATGGTATGGTAATGGCCAGTGCTGATGAAATTTACATTTCTATAAAAGGGAAGGGCGGCCATGCAGCAGCACCGCAATTAACTGCCGATACCATTTTAATTGCATCGCATTTAATCATAAGCCTGCAGCAGATTGTTAGCAGGAATAACAACCCTTTTAATCCTTCTGTGTTATCCATCACTTCTTTTCAGGGAGGTAGTACTACCAATGTTATACCCAGTGAAGTAAAGCTGATGGGAACCTTCAGGGCCATGAATGAAGAGTGGCGTTTTAAAGCACATGAACTGATAAAAAAACAAACGCTTGAGCTTGTTAGTTCCATGGGTGCAGAGGCCAGCATTCATATAGATGTGGGTTATCCTTTTGTGTTGAATGATGAAGCTTTAGGCAATGAAACCAGAAAAAAAGCTGGTGAATACCTGGGTGCCGACAATGTTGAAGAAACTGAATTAAGAATGGGCGCTGAAGATTTTGCTTACTATTCCCATAAGATACCCGCCTGCTTTTTCAGGCTGGGCGCCGGAAACAAGGCAAAGGGGATAAGTAGTGGTGTGCATACTCCTACTTTTAATATTGATGAGGATGCAATAGAGATTGGAATTGGTATGATGGCATGGTTGGGAGTGGATACCCCCTCCGCCCCCTAAAGGGGGAACTGGGGGCAAGAGAATTATTAAATAAGTATTTTTTTGATTTGCATAGAGATCGTTTATAAATTTTTTAAAACTTGGTTCAATTATTTTCTGTGCTATGCAGCAGAGAAAAATGAATTGAGATTCCTCCGCCAGCTGGCGGAGGGCAGCGTATGAAAATAGCATTCCACGGCGCAGCCCGTACAGTAACAGGTTCCAAACACCTGATCAGTTTAAAGAATGGCAATAAATATTTGCTTGATTGTGGTATGTTCCAGGGCATGGGCCGGGATACTGATATGCTCAACAGAAACTTTGGTTTTGATGCAGCGCAGGTTACACACCTTATTTTATCGCATGCACATATTGATCATTGCGGCCTTATTCCAAAACTCGTTAAGGATGGCTTTGATGGAAAAATATTTTGTACGCCTGCAACCAAAACCTTAGCAGCATTAATGCTGGAAGATTCAGCCGGTATACAGGAAGATGATGTAAAGTATGAAAATAAGCGAAGAGCACAACAGGGCTTACCTTACCTGCAATCTTTATATACAACAGAAGATGCATTGAATGCAGTTGATCATTTTGTGGAAGTGGAGTATGATAAATGGTTTACGGTTGATGAACATGTGGAAGTGTTGTATAAGGATGCAGGACATATCATCGGCAGTGCATCGGTACATGTAAAAATCAAAGAAGATGGTAAAGAGACCCGTATCAGTTTTAGCGGTGATGTAGGCCGGTACAGGGATGTAATATTAAAATCGCCGGCAGAATTTCCACAAGCTGATTATATTTTACTGGAATCTACCTATGGTAACAGCCTGCATGAAAATTCAGTGACAACACCCGACCAGGTATTACATTGGATTGAAAAAGCCTGCATACAAAAAAAAGGAAAACTGATCATTGCTGCTTTCAGTGTAGGAAGAACACAGGAATTATTGTATGCTCTTAACCAGCTTGAGATAGAAAAAAGGCTGCCTAAAATAAATTATTTTGTAGATAGCCCTTTGAGTGTAAAAGCAACTGAGATCATAAAAAGCTATCCTCAATACTTTAATAAAACCATTCAGAAGATACTGGAAGTTGATAATGATCCTTTTGCTTTTGAGGGGTTGAAATTCATCCGCTCGGTAGAAGAATCGAAAATGTTGAATTTTACAAATGGCCCCTGTGTGATCATTTCGGCCAGCGGCATGGGCGATGCAGGGCGTGTAAAGCATCATATCAGCAACAATATTGAGAATAGCCGCAATACTATTTTATTCAGCGGCTACTGTGAGCCGTTCTCCCTGGGAGGAAAATTACTCGCCGGCAAGAAAGAGGTTGGCATTTATGGAACAACACATGAAGTGAATGCAGAGATCGGTTCTATCCGTAGTATGAGTGCACATGGGGATTATGATGACCTATGCCAGTTCCTGGCCTGCCAGGATCCTAAACAGGTTAAAAAATTATTCCTGGTGCATGGCGAATATAATGTGCAGCTGGATTTTAAGGAACGCTTAAACAAGAAGGGATTTGAAGATGTAGAGATACCGGAACAACATTATGAGATAGGATTGGAATAAAGTATAAAAGAAAGCTGTCAGGCTGAGCTTGTCGAAGCCCGTATACATAATTCATAAACCCGGCTCGACAAGCTCAGCCTGACAAATCATTACAATGTAATTATGAGAAGACTGAGAAAAATTTTAAAGATATTTTTAATAATCCTGCTGTTATTGATAGGACTGCTGTTTGCAACGCCTTATATATTTAAAGGAAAAATAGTTGCAAGGGTAAAAAAAGAGATCAATAAGAACCTAACCGCCCAGGTTGATTTTAAAGAAGTGGATATTTCTTTATTCAGGCATTTTCCCAAAGTAAGTATTGGTCTTGATGATGTAGATGTTATTGGCACGGGCTACTATTCACTGGATACATTGATGTATGCAAGGCGGCTTGATGCTACGGTTGATATCATGAGTTTTATCAGGGGTAAGGATATGAATATTTATGAGCTTTACCTCGAGTCTCCACGGATCACTGCACTGGTTTCAAAAGAAGGCTTAAACAACTGGGATATTTTAAAAGAAGCAGAAAATAAAATTGATAGCACTATAGCAGCTGAAACCTTTAATCTTAAGCTGGAAAAATATGCCATTACCAATGGGTATGTAAAATTCGTAGACCTTCAAAACGATGTGACTGCAGTTGTAGAAAACCTGGAACATACTGGTAGTGGCGATTTTACAGCGGACCTGTTCACATTAAAAACTACAACCAGTGCTGATGCCATTACTTATACTTTTGGGGCAATACCTTTTTTGTCAAAAGTAAAAACCAACCTGCTTTCTGATATAAAGGTTGACAATAAAACAAACACCTACAGTTTTGATGCAGTAGATATTTTATTAAATGAGTTGCGGATCAATGGCAAAGGCAATATATCAAGCGTGGATAGCGGGTATAAAATGGATTTCAATTTCAGGTCGCCATCAACAGAATTTAAAAATATTTTATCGCTGATACCGGCCATCTATACAAAAGACTTTAATAAAATAACTGCAGATGGTAAAGCCACTTTTGAGGGATATGTAAAAGGAATTTTCAGAGATTCTATATTGCCTGGGTATCATGTTGCTATGGAAGTGAAGGACGGATCATTTAAATATACAGACCTTCCTAAAGCTATTGAACAGATCAATTTTAAAGCCGTGGTTGATAACCCCGACGGGCAAAATGATAACCTGGTTGTGGATATAACCAATGGCCATTTAGAAATGGATAAAGAGCCATTCGATTTCAGATTGCTGGTGAAAAAACCAATCAGTAATATGTATGTAGATGCAGCAGCAAAAGGGAAACTTAATTTAACGGAGGTTGCCAGCTATATTAAACTTGAGAACGGATCAAGTATTTCGGGAGTACTCAATGCAGATGTAAATATTAAAGGCAATGTAAACGACATAGAAAATTACAAGTACAATAATTTTTATGGAGCAGGTACCGTTGATGTAAATAATTTCAATTACACTTCGGTTGATTATCCTACAGGTATAAAGATCAATACGGTAAAGACCAGTTTTACGCCTATGAAGCTGGATGTTGCTGATCTTAACGGCCAATACCAAAATTCTAATTTTAATGGCAGCGGACAGATCAATAACCTGTTGAGTTACCTTTTAAATGGAAAGCCTTTAAGTGCCTCACTCATTATTAATGCAGATAGAATAAACCTGAATGATTGGTTAGGAGTGACCGGTGATACGGCTACTACAACTAAAAAAACTACAGCATCTGAGCCATTTATGGTGCCTGCCAACCTTGATATTGATTTGTATACACAGGTGGATGAATTTCAATACGATAAAATAAATATCCGGAATTTATCAGGCATATTAAAAATTGAAGACGAGGTGGTAAAGCTAAATGATGTACAAGGGGAAGCGCTGGATGGTACCATAAAGATCAATGGATCGTACAGCACAAAATACAATAAAGTAAACCCAGCTATTGCATTAAGTTATGATGTAAGCGGGGTGGATGTTCAAAAAACATTTTATGCTTTTAATACAGGCCAAAAGCTGATGCCGATCGGTAAATATCTTTCAGGTAAACTCACTTCTATTCTGTCGGCTAATGGAAACCTGGGCGATAATATGGATATAGAGATGAGCACCATGTCTGGTAGCGGAAATTTATTTTTGATCGAAGGTTTCTTAAGCAAATTTGCACCGCTTGATAAAATAGCATCGGTACTACAGGTAAAACAACTGGAACAACTTTCTTTAAAAGATGTAAAAACATTTTTTGAATTCTCTAATGGTAAACTGCTGGTTAAACCTTTTACACTTAAGATAAAAGATATAGAAATGGAGATTGGCGGCCTGCAGGGTTTTGATGAAACTATCAATTATGCCATTAACCTTAAACTGCCCAGGGCATTAATGGGAGCAAAAGGAAATCAATTGATCAACAGCCTGGCGGGTTCTATAAGTACAAAAGGGATTCCTTTAAAACTTGGTGAAACGGTAAATCTTAAACTGGCCCTCAGCGGTACTATAACAAATCCTTTTTTGAAAGTAGATCTGAAACAAACCGGTGAAACCCTTGCCGGGCAAATGACACAACAGGTAAAGGATTTTGCCCAGGCAAAAATTGACAGTGTAAAAAATGCTGCCAGGGATACATTGATATCCATAAAAAAACAATTAAGTGATGCGGCAAAGGAAGAGCTGCGTAAAAAATTATTTGGTAAAAAAGATACTGCTCTTGTTAAGGACAACACTCCCACAAAAAACCAAGGGGATAAAACAAAGGAATCAATAAAAGGATTGTTTGATAATTTATTAAAAAAGAGGCCACGGGATACCGCTAACAAACCTAAGGATACCATTAGAGGCAATAAATAATTCCTTAAAATCTCTGCGGATCAAATGCGCTGATGTTGATGGATGTTGCCTGATGTTTAATGATCTCATTCACCAGTTTTCCTGTTCCTGTTCCTTCCGAAATGCCCAGCATGGCATGACCTCCTGCAATGGTAACATTGCTAAACTTTGAAGACCTGCCAATATACGGTAAGCCATCAGGCGTTACAGGTCTTAACCCATTCCATATTTTATCTGCAGACGGCAAATCGATTTTTAAACCGGGGTAAAAATCTCTAGCAGAATGATAGATGCCCTGCATGCGTTTTATCAAGACCTGGTTGTTGATGCCACTCAGTTCCATAGTGCCGCCAATGCGGAGCTGATGACCCCAGGGCGTTATAGCGCATCTGCCATCAACTAAAATAGCAGGGTAATTTATATTTTTTTCAACATGATCATAAGTATGGCTGTAACCTTTGCCCGGTTGCAATAATAATTTTATGCCCATCATTTTTGCTACAACAGGTAGCCAGCTTCCTGTAGCCAGCACAATTTCTGTGCAATCAAATTTGCCTTTATCGGTAATGACTGCCGAAATTTTATTGTTGGCTTTTTCAAAACCTGTTACGGTTGTATTAAGCTGAAAATGCACACCCTTATTTTCTAAATATTTCTTTAAAGCCATCATCATTTTACCTGGATTAAAATGACAATCATCTTTAAACAATACAGCACCGGCAACATTCAGTTCCACATCAGGTTCTAACTGCTGCACAGCATCTTTATTTAAGCGTTCTACTTTTAATCCGAATTTTTCTGCATCATCTGCCAGGTGAAATTCATGATCAAGTGTTTTTTGTTGTTTGCACATCATCAGGCAGCCTTTTTCTTCCATGTCAAAAACATCGCCTATTTCATTACGCATTTCATTTATCAACTGCCGGCTTAATTGTAAGATATCATTAAGGTGTGGTGAATTTTTTTTAACGGTTTCAGCATTACTGCTTTTCCAGAAATGGTAGCCCCATTGCGCAAGGTCAAGGTTCAGTCTTGGTTTTATATAGAATGGAGATGTTGAACTCAGCATCCATTTTAATCCCTGCGAAATAATGCCCGGGCTTGCCAATGGCACAAAATGGCTGGGCGACATATAACCCATGTTGCCAAATGAACATCCATCGGTAATATCACCTCTTTCAATAACAGTTATTTCATAACCTTCTTTTTGTAAATAGTAGGCACTGCATAAACCGATAACTCCGCCACCAATGATTGTTACTTTCATACCCCTGCCCCCTGAAGGGGGAACCTTATTTCATTGGACACCGCTGCATAGCGTGGTGCATTAATGAAATAAGTTTTTTAAATTATAGAATGATCTCTATGCAGATCACAAACTTTTTATTAATTATTCTCTTGCCCCAGTTCCCCCTTTCCTTCGACTATCGCTCAGGACTGGCGGAGGGGGCTTTTTAAATTACCTGAAACCCATAAGCATATGGATCATCCTCATCATCTATCGTAATTGTATTATGCCCGTAAATTCTTGCCCAACCTTCAATGCCCGGCCTGATAGCAGGCTTTCCTGCAACGGTTAACTCTTCTTCAATGGTGCCGATGAATTTGCTGCCAATAATACTTTCATGAATGAACTGATCGCCAGCTTTTAACTTTCCTTTGGCATACCATTGCGCCATACGGGCAGATGTGCCTGTACCACAGGGGCTTCGGTCAATGGCTTTATCACCATAAAAAACTGCATTGCGGGCTGTTGATGTTTTGTCAAGCACAGCACCGGTCCATAAAATATGGCTGCAACCTTTTATCGTTTCATCTTCAGGGTGTGCAAATGTATATTTCTTATTGATGCTTTGCCGCAATTCCCTCGACCAGCTGATAAGTTTATCTGCAGTATAATGTTCAAGGCCTTTAAAATTTTTCTGTACATCTATTATGGCATAAAAATTACCGCCGTAAGAAACATCTATTACCAATTCTCCAAGTTCAGGGCAATTAACAATTAATTCTGTTTCGGCTAAGTAAGATGGAACATTGGTGAGTTTCACAGTTTTTACTTTTTCCTTTTGACTTTTATATTCAATTAACACGAACCCTGCCGGTGCCTCCATCCTCACAATGCCGGGTGTTTTTGATTTTATCAATCCTTCTTCAATAGCTATGGTAATGGTGCCAATGGTTCCATGGCCGCACATGGGCAGGCAGCCGCTGGTTTCAATGAACAGGACGGCAACATCATTTTGAGGGTCATGCGGGCTGTATAAAATGCTGCCACTCATCATGTCGTGTCCACGGGGCTCAAACATCAGTCCCTTACGTATCCAATCGTATTCCTGTAAAAAGTGCTGGCGCTTTTCGCTCATATTGTTTCCAATTAGCACAGGGCCACCTTCTTTTACCAGGCGTACGGGATTACCGCAGGTATGGGCATCTATGCAATGGAATGTATACTTCATTTTATTTTGTAAATTTATGGCATGGAAGCATACGGAAAAATTTTACTCTTTGCCATGCCTGCATTTTTACTGCTGGTACTTTTTGAAAAATGGTACGGCTGGCGTAAAGGAAAAGATACGGTTCGTAATATGGATATGATCAGCAGCCTAAGCAGCGGCGTTACCAATGTTACTAAAGATGTAATAGGTTTATACTTTGCTATCATTACGTATCCTTTTTTAGTAAGAAGCCTGGCAGTAACCATTATTGAGAATACCTTCATCGTTTATGTCATCGCCTTTTTTGCTTTAGACTTTGCTGGCTATTGGGTACACCGGCTTCAGCATGTAACTAATTTTTTCTGGAACGGCCATATCGTTCATCACAGCAGCGAAGAGTTTAATCTTGCCTGTGCATTGCGCCAAAGCATTTCTTCGATTGTAAAAACCTTTGCCATATTTTTATTACCCGCTGCATTGTTCGGTGTTCCTTACCAGGTTATTGCTGTGGTTGCCCCGCTCCATTTGTTTGCACAGTTCTGGTATCATACACAACACATAAATCGTATGGGTTTTTTAGAAAAGATTATCGTTACACCTTCACACCACCGGGTACATCATGCCATCAATCCACAATACATGGATAAGAATTATGGCCAGATATTTATCTTCTGGGATAAATGGTTTGGCAGTTTCCAGGAAGAACTGCCCGATGTGCCACCTGTATACGGAATAACAAGGCCTGTGCGTACGTGGAACCCGATCAAAATAAATTTTCAGCATGTATGGCTGTTGATTCAGGATGCCTGGAGAACGAATAACTGGAAAGATAAATTTACGTTGTGGTTTCGCCATACCGGTTATCGCCCTGCTGATGTTGCGGCGAAATACCCGGTGTATAAAATAGATGATGTGTACCAATTTGAAAAATATGATACGCCCACTTCTCCTGCATTAAATGCCTGGAGCTGGATACAGGTATTGATGATCTTATTGTTCTTGAGTTATATGTTTGGCAATATTGCCATCATCAATAAGCTTGATCCAAATTATATATTCTGGTATGGTGGTTTTATTTTTTTAAGCGTGTATTCTCTCACCGACCTGATGGATGGAAATAAATATGCTGTTGTATGGGAGATCATCCGCAGCGGAATGGGATTAAGTCTGTTGTATGTTCAAGATGATTGGTTTGGAGCCGATACTTATTCTCCATTGATCAAATTTATACTTGGAAGTTATTTTATTGTCTCTATTTTGGTAACGGGTTGGTTTGTGTTGAAGCATAGGAGGGAAGATGCAAAAACAATTGCTATAGTTTAATGAGATAAATCATTTTTCTGCTTCAATATTTTAAAGATGGGAATTACGTTGAGTTTAATGACCCTGTTGATTTTAGTTATCGTTTTCTTTAGTTTATTCATAAACATTTCATTACTGGTATCACTCTTTACGAAAGACGATGAAAAAAAGATGACTTTTAAATTAGGAATTACAGCAACTATTAGTATTCTTTTGACTCTTATTACCATAAAATTCGGATGGCTTGAATATTCTAGAGATCTGAATTTATTATATGGAGGAGTTACTGGGCTTACAGTTGGGATAATTTTTGATGCAAGAAGAAAACAAGAAAAGAATGTAACTTTTAGCAAGAAAAAACTAATCTTTTCTATTTTTTCTTCTTTGATATGTATTGGAGGGGGCGTTTTAATTACTCACTTTCTTGCGTTGATATTTGCTTTAGCTTTCAAATTCAGTTATCCTTTTGATTGAATTTAAACAACAGACCTCGTCAATTCATTATTCACCGTTCTCCATATACCTAACGGATTTTCATTCTTCAATTCATCCGGTAACAAATTATTGCTCCAGTTTTGAAAAGCAATGGGCCTGGCAAAACGTTTGATGCCATCTGCGCCAACAGAAGAAAATCTTGAATCGGTTGTGGAAGGAAAAGGCCCGCCATGATGCATACTTAAACAAACTTCAACACCTGTTGGTACACTGTTTAAAATAAATCGACCACAAATATTTTTTATAGCTTCAACCAGGTCTTCATTTTGCTGTATGTCATTTTCTGTTGCCATGAGTGTAGCTGTTAACTGGCCTTCCAGGTTTTTAGCAACAGCGATCATTTCATGCATGTCTTTACAACGGATGATAATAGAGTAGGGGCCAAAAACTTCCTGATGCAGCATACGGTTGTTTAAAAAAGCCTGTGCCGTGGAAGTGGCAATGGTCGCTAAGCCTTCATGCTCTTTCACATCAGTTTCAGATTCAGCAACAAGCTGTACATCTTCCTGTAATAAAGCATTATCCTTATTTTTTTTATAAGCACCTGCAATGCCCGGATGCAACATAGGAGCAGGTGTAATTTTTTGTATGGCTTTTCCAAGATCATGAATAAATGTTTGCAGTGTGTCACTTTCAATGCCAATAATAATACCCGGGTTGGTACAGAATTGGCCAACACCTAAAGTGATCGATCCTGCATACTGCTGTGCGATTTCTCCTGCTGAAGTATTTCCACCGGATCCTGCGGATAGTTTCTCCGGCAATAAAAAAACTGGATTAACACTTCCCATTTCTGCAAAAACAGGAATGGGTTCTTTGCGTTGGTTGCCCCAATCAAATAATTGTTTGCCGCCAATATAAGATCCTGTAAAGCCAACTGCTTTGGTGTGTGGATGCATTACTAAAGCTTTTCCAACTTCAACTCCGGCGCCGTGTACATGCGCAAAAATGCCTTTGGGCATATTGCATTTTTCTGCTGCAAGCAAAATGGCTTTAGTAACAAGCTCCGAAGTTTCGGCATGTGCCGGATGTGCTTTTACAATTACCGGGCAACCGGCTGCCAATGCGCAGGCCGTATCTCCGCCGCCGGTTGAATAAGCAAAAGGAAAATTACTTGCACCAAATACCACAACAGGCCCTAATGGCACCAGCATTTTCCTGATATCCGGCTTGGGTGGAGCTTTATCAGGAATAGCAGTATCAATTCTTACATCAAGCCAGTTACCTTTTTCGCAGGCTTCGGCATAACTGTTAAGTTGAAAAATGGTTCTTGCTCTTTCGCCCCGTAATCTTGCTTCGGGCAGGTTTGTTTCCTGCATAGCTGTCTGTATTAATGCATCGCCACAATTTTCTAATTCTATTGCAATGGCTTTCATAAATGCAGCCCGTTGATTTAAAGAAAATTTTCTATAAAGATGAAAGGCTTCCCATGCCTGTTGCATAATTGCATTTATTTCTTCTGCTGTTGCATTTGTAAACATGGTATAAATATTATGGGCTAAAGCCCGTTAATGTATTTTGCTTTGCCACGGCCTTAGGACCGTGGCAAATGAATTTGAGACAAAGGGCTTTAGCCTAGTGCTGGCTTTGTTGCAATTCCGTCATTGATGATCTTTAATATTTCCTCCCTTTCCTTTCCTTCTAATATCAATCTTGGTGCTCTCACAGTTTCTGAACCCAGTCCAACCTGTGCTTCTGCAAGTTTAATGTACTGCACAAGCTTAGGATGAATATCAAGTTCCAGCAATGGCATAAACCACCGGTAAATTTTTGTTGCTTCAGCAATTTTGCCTGCTTTTACTAAATTATATATCCCAACAGTTTCCTTTGGAAATGCACAAACTAACCCGGCCACCCAACCATCTGCACCCAGGCACAATTCTTCCATGGCCAATGTATCAACACCGCATAATATTTTTATCCTGTCGCCAAAACGGTTCTTCATCCTGGTAACATTGCTTACATCTCTTGTTGATTCTTTTACGGCTTCAATATTTTCACATGCGATCAATTCGGCAAACATATCCAGCGTTACTTCATTTTTATAATCAACCGGGTTATTATAGATCATGATGGGCAGTGCTGTAGCATTGGCAACTGTTTTAAACCAGGCAACTGTCTCCCGGTGATCAGCTTTATACCGCATAGGCGGCAGCATCATCAATCCTTTGGCGCCCCAGGCTTTTGCATATTCAGCCTGCTGTAAAGCTTCTCTTGTTGATCCTTCTGCAATGTTTAAAACCACGGGCACTTTGCCGGCACATTTATCTACAGCAAATTTTACAAGCTGTTCTTTTTCAACTGTAGATAACACACTTGCTTCGCCAAGCGTGCCGCCGAGCACAATGCCATTCACACCAGCAGCTAACTGTGCGTTCAGATTTTTTTCAAAAAGCGGAAGGTCTAAGCTGTCATCCGCAGTAAACTTTGTGGTAAGGGCGGGAAAAACGCCGGTCCAGTTAATGGCCATGATTTTGGTTTATTTAAATATTCAGCAATTTACTGATACTTTGTTTAATAAAATTAACGGCTTTCTATACCTTTAATAAGGTCAAACTGCAGTTTCTGAGCTTATTATTAAGGCAGAGCCATTGAGTGGAAATAATAGTAAGCCAATTATTCAAGTTTACTAACTTTATTATTTAAATTGCCAGATAATCTCCTTTTGTTTCTCTCATCTAAATAAAAATTTAATGAAACATTTATTTACCCTTCTTTTTAAGTCAGTAATCTTAGTGCTTTTTCCTGCCCTTTTATCAGCCCAGATAAACACGGATTACAACATCTTATTACATTCAGGCAAATTTGTTCCTGAATCAAATATCAAAACTGTTACAAAAAATGCTGCTGTGTTTCAACAGAGCCTTTTTAATGGTAAACATTATGTTGTTATACAGTTTAAAGCACTGCCAACCCAGTTGCAAAAAGATAATCTTAAAGCGGCTGGTATTGAACTGATAGACTATATACCTAATAATGCTTACACAGCCAGTGTATCAGCAGCCACAAATATTTCAGATATCAAATCTGATTTATTCAGGGCCGTGTTTCAATTTAAGGCGGCAAATAAAGCAGTAGTTTCTTTTTTAAACAGCAGTGTTCCTCCTCATGCCATTATCCAGGCGGGTTACGCTGATGTTGACATTATTACTTATGAAAAATTGAGAGCTGCAGATGTTCAGCAGGCCATTTCTTTTTTGAATGGTAAAGTAATTCAGGATGTTCCCGATTTCAGGATGTTTACGATCAGGATACCTGAGTCGAATGCAAAAGAACTTGTCAATCTTCCATTTGTTCAATGGGCTGAATATATTGCTCCGCCCAATCAAACAGAAAACTTACCTGGCCGTTCATTGCACCGGGTAAATATTTTAAATGATGGTGTTAGAAATTTGAAAGGTGATGGTATGAATATTGGAGTTTGGGATGAAAGAGCCAGTCAGCATCTTGATTTTTCTCCCGCTGGGCGTCTTACAAATGTTGATCCCGGCTCCGCTGGAAGCCATGGCACCCATGTTTCGGGTACCATTGGTGGCAGAGGCCTTATCAATCCTACAGCAAGAGGCATGGCATCCAATGCCAATATTTTTTCTTACTATGGGTTTTCTGGTGATGTACAGGTAGTGATGGCCACTGCTATACCCGCTAATACACTTATTTCAAGTAACCACTCGTATCATGATGGGCTTGGGGTTCAATGTGGGCTTACCGGAGCATCTGCAAGTTATTCCCTAAGGTCCAGAAACACAGATATCAACCTAAATAATTTTCCATATCACCTGCATTGCCATTCTGCCGGTAATAACCAGGCAGCTTGTGCCGGTGGATGGGGAACGATCACAGGAACTGGTAAGTCAGCAAAAAATAATATTGTGGTTGGAAGTATTACTACAGATGAAGCACTTTCCTCTTTCAGCAGTTGTGGTCCGGTTCATGATGGAAGGATCAAACCGGAAATAGTGGCAATGGGTAGCAATGTATTCTCCACTTACACCCCATTAAATAATTATGGTACCATTTCAGGCACTTCCATGTCCACACCAGGTATAACAGGAACCGTGGCTTTACTGGCACAACGCTACAAACAATTAAATTCCAATGTACTTCCTCCTTCTGCGCTTATAAAAAATATTGCATGTAATACAGCTTATGATCTTGGCAATCCCGGTCCCGATTACCGTCATGGTTTTGGCCGTATAAATTCATTGGCTGCCGTAAAGATTCTGGAAACTAATCGTTACGCTTTAAATACAATTGTTACAGCAGCAACCAATGATATTACCATTACTGTTCCGGCAGGTGCTTCCCGTTTGCGGGTAATGCTTACGTGGAATGATCCCGCCGCAGCTGCCAATTCAAGTTTTGCATTAGTGAATAATCTCGATCTGAGGGTAATTGAAGGGTCTACAACTACTATGCCCTGGATCTTAAATCCAAGTAGCCCATCGCTTGTGGCTACACAGGCAGATGATAATATCAGCAATATTGAGCAGGTAACAATCAGCAATCCACCTGCGGGCACTTATACATTAAGGGTTATCGGCGAAGCAGTAACAACAGGCCCCAATCAGCCTTATGCACTTACATGGGACATCAACCAGCCTTATATAGAAGTGACCTATCCTAATGGTGCTGAAAATTTTAATCCTTCGGCTTCGCAGGTAATTACATGGGATAATTCCGGAGTTACCTCAAATCAAACTGTTGAATATTCCTTAGATAATGGAAGTAACTGGACAACTATTTCAACAACTGTTCCTCCAACTACTACAAGACTAAGTTGGTCTGTTCCAACCGCAAATACTTCAACTGCATTAATAAGGATATCAAGTGGATCTCTAACAGATGTAAGCGATGCAACTTTTAAAATACTGGGAACTGCAACTGGTTTAACCGGCTCAGGGGTAAGCTGTAATGCAGGTGAAGTAATCTTTAACTGGACAGCTGTTGCCGATGCTACGCATTACGATCTTATGAAGCTAAACACCACAACAGGTAATTTTGAAATGCTGGCTACCAATGTTACCGGAACCAATTATACTGCAACAGGGCTTACACCTAATTTAAGTATGTGGTTCCACATCAGCGCAAAAAATAATACCACGGGTGCACAG
>JAYUYX010000123.1:0-27981 GCA_043752205.1 Chitinophagaceae bacterium | reverse complement strand
ATTTTTTTTCGGGTGCAATGCCTGCCGAATATGGCAATGCGCTGTCTGGAGTATTTGATATTTTTATGCGTAAAGGCAATAATAAAAAAGCGGAACATACTTTTCAACTAGGGCTTTTGGGTATTGATGTTTCCTCAGAAGGCCCATTTAAAAAAGAAGGAAAAGCATCTTATCTTTTCAATTATCGCTACTCAACGTTGGCTTTACTTGAACCACTTTTACCTGAAAATGCAGGAGGCACAAAATACCAGGATTTATCGTTCAAACTTAATTTTCCTACCAAAAAAACAGGAACATTTTCGGTTTGGGGTATTGGCTTAATTGATAAGTCGGGGGCAGAACCGAAAAAAAATAGTAGTGATTGGAAATACGATACCGACAAAGAAGACCAGGATGTAAAACAATACATGGGGGCAATGGGTATTGGCCATAAAATATTGTTGAATAATAAACAATACATAAAATCAAGTATAGCTACAACAATTAGCGGTATTGATTTTAGCACAGAAACAATGAATGCTAATTTTTCACTTTTGCCAAAAAGCAAAGTGGATAATAAAAATTACAATGTAGTTTTATCCTCATTCCTTAATTCGAAAATCAATACTAAGCATACCAACAAAACAGGCTTTGTAGTTACCAATATGAATTATGATTTATTGTTAAGAAATGCAGTACCTGTTGGCTCAGCATTGCAAACAATTGTTGCCCAAAAAGGAAGTAGCAATTTGCTATCAGCATATAGCAATTCTACTTTTAGCGTTAATGAAAAATTAACAATCAATGCCGGCATCAACACCCAATTATTTACTTTAAACAACCATTACACCGTTGAGCCAAGAGTAGGTGTAAAATATCAATTTGTACCAACACAGTCATTTAGTTTGGCTTATGGGTTGCACAGTCGTTTGGAAAGATTAAATTATTATTTTGTAAAAAACAATGGCGACGAAAGTGTGAATAAAAATGTAGATTTCACCAAATCGCATCACCTGGTATTAGGCTATGAAGTAAGCCTGTCGGAATTTACACACTTGAAATTGGAAGGCTATTACCAACATTTATTTAATGTTCCTGTAATAGCCGATAGTTCCTTTTCAATGATAAATCAGCAAAACGATTGGTTTTTTAATGGCAAATTGCAAAATACCGGAAAAGGAAAAAACTATGGTGTAGACATTAGTTTTGAAAAATATTTATCACAAGGATATTACTATATGATTACGGCATCCTTGTTTAATTCACAATACAAAGCTGGCGATAATGTTTGGAGAGATACCCGGTACAACCGAAATTATACTTTCAATTTTTTAATTGGGAAAGAATGGCAAATGGGGAAAAATAAACAAAATATTTTAGGCCTAAATGCAAGGTTAAGCTACCAGGGTGGCGATCATTATTCTCCAGTTAACAGCACAGCTTCAACCCAAAATCAAAAAGTAGTATTTGATGAAACAAAAGCATTTAGCAAACAAGTTTCACCAGCATTTATAAGCCATTTTACGGCAACTTATAAAATAAATAAAAAGAAATCAGCACAAGAAATAGCACTCAAAATAATTAATGCAACACAGTACAAAGAGTTTATGGGTTTTAAATATAACTACCAAACTCAAAAAGTGGACGAACACAGAGAAGCCATTTTTATCCCTAACCTGAGTTGGAAAATTGAGTTTTAAAACATAGAAATTTGTTGATTGAGATGAGAGTTACAGGGGCATAACACAATATCGCCAATGTACGTTGCACGTCAACAAAAAAGGTAAATGCCCATTCCCCCATAAAATAGCAGGGTCTAACTCCCACAAAGCAATGTAATCTTCTTAATTTCGACATTGTTTTTAAACAATCGAATAATCAAAACTCTCAATGACAAAGAAACAAATAGCAGAAGCATTTTCGAACGGAAAATTTGAATTAACCTTTCCCTACTTAGCAGAAAATGCTGACTGGAGTGTGATCGGTGAAAAGCAATTTACAGGTAAACAGGAAATTATTAAGAACTGTGAGCAGACCGCAGCCTATTTCCAATCTGTTACAACAGATTTTAGAACCCTAAACGTGATTGAACAAAACAATCTTGTTGCCATTAATGGCACCGCGGCGTTTATTAAAGATAATCAACAAGTAGCTTTTGTTTCTGCTTGTGATCTCTATGAGTTTGACGATAAAAACCAACTGCAAAAAATTACCTCCTATTGCATTGAGGATAAATAGTTTTTCACAATTGGCGCCTTGTTTGTCGTACACAATCATGCATGTGGCAATGGATTTATTTTCATTAATAATTTTAAGAGAGCCCTGCTGGAATTCCCTTGTTGGTGACTTACCCGCATTAAGCAATAAGGGGCTCACCATAAAAACACTATAAAAAGGTTTATATTGTTCCCAAAAAAGCTCCCTGCAGAATCCTACTATACGGCCAGGAGATTCCGTGGTTTGTTAAGGATTTAAGTTTTACATAAAAATTAAATAGAATGGCAAAGAATGAAACAAATCCCAAGGTTGATTTTTATTTTGATAGAGCCAAAAAATGGCAGGAAGAAATTGAGAAACTAAGAACGATAGTTCTTGACTGCGGACTAGCCGAAGAATTGAAGTGGGGTGTTCCCTGTTACATGTTTGGGAAAGCTAACATCGTTTTAATACATGTGTTTAAAGAATACTGTGCACTTTTATTTTTTAAAGGGGCCTTGTTACATGATGCCAATAGTATTCTAATACAACAAACGAAAAATGTGCAGGCAGCCCGACAGATCAGGTTCACCAATGTTGGGGAAGTTGTTAAGTTAAAATCGATCTTGAAAGCCTATATCTATGAAGCTATTGAAGTAGAAAAAGCGGGTTTGAAAGTAGATTTAAAAAAGACTGCAGCATTCATCATTGCTGAAGAATTTCGAAATAAATTAAATAAAACACCTGCCTTAAAAACTGCTTTTGATGCCTTAACGCCGGGGCGGCAAAGAGCATACATGCTGTATTTTTCTGCAGCTAAACAATCCAAAACCCGGGAGCAGCGGGTTGAAAAATGTATGCAGCAAATTCTCAATGGTAAGGGATTAAATGATTAGTACATTCAATGAGAGAATAAATTAACGGATGATTGTAACATACCCCGTAACAGGATCCCTGCCACTTCCTGCTTCAATAATATAATAATACGTATCCATCGGCAGCGGGTTGCCTTTATACATACCATTCCAGGCTTTATACATACCACGGCTTTCAAAAACCATTTGCCCTGTACGTGTAAATACCTGTGTATGATTATCAGCATATTCATCCAGGTACTGTATTTCCCAAAAATCATTTATACCATCATTGTTGGGGGAGAAAGTATTTGGTATCCTCGGTATTTTTAAAACATCCACAAACATTTGATCTGTAACAGAACAGCCACCTGGTGCAGTTACTGTAAGGGTATATAAAATATCAAATTTTGCATCAACACATATTGGTTTAATAACTTTTGTATCGTTAAGATATTGCGGGGGAGTCCACAGGTATTGCAAGTTACTACCGGTTGCAGATGCTTGTATGGTTATGGTTCCGCCTTCGAGTATGCGCCTGTCGGGGCCAGCATTGGCAGTTGGATAAGGATAAACATTAACCGGCTTTATTAACACATCACTTTTACAACCGTGGCTGTTTACAGTATACAGGCTTACATTAAAACTTTGAGCAGCCAGATAAATATACAGTACATTTCGAGTGTTCTTTATTCTTCCATCACCAAGATCCCAGTTCCATTGTATAGTAGTGCCATCCATGCTGTTGGTTGAATCAGTTAAAAAAACAGCATCGCCCAGGCAAATATCTTTTTTACTTATTCCAAATTTGGTTATAGGCTGCGGGTGAATGGTATTTAGCAGTATAGTTGTATCATGCATACAGCCGCCATTACTGGTTACCTGTAGTGTTACATTGAATGGCCCCGTACTGGTATACTGATGCGATGGCGTTCTTAATGATGAAAAATTATTTACACTTAATGTATCATCAAAATTCCATGCATACCGGAATGCATTTTCTGATCCATCGGATATACTTGAAAGATTTGCAAAGGTTATGTTGCCATCAGGAAGACAGACAGAAGCAGGGAATCCAAAGGCGGCCACAGGTTTTGGTAAAATGTTAAAAGGAATAGCAGAGCCCGCCACAGATGGAGTATCACATTCGCTTAAAATGGTATTGCCATCGGTACCCGTTTGTAATATGATCTGGAAATTGCCGGGCTGCAATAATGTAGCATTAAAGCGTACAATAATCTTTGTTGTTAATCCATTTATACAATTAACCGGTGTAGCACTGCTTATGGTAACCGGGTAGGTACCTGTTACAAAAAAATCGCTGCCATTCGCTGCCACTGAATTGCATTTGATATTGTCTGGAAAAACAAGGACCAATGAATCGGTGCTACATTTATTATTAGTAAGACTGTCCATAGGAACGGGCAGGGGAGAGAGCACTGTAAAAGGAATAGATTCACCAACTGGAATACTATTATTACAAAGGTCTAATAATGTATTTGCATCTGTGCCGTTTTGAGCAATCAGGTTGTAATTCCCCAGAGGCAAAGGAGCACTGAATGTCAGTAAAACTGAATCCATATCGAAAGAACCTGTACAACCAACCCCAACAGCGCTTACAATAGTTGCAGGAGAAGGATTTATGATAAAATCTGAACCATCGGCTGCAAGGCTGCTGCATTTCATTCTTTTATTAAGTTTCACTAAGATCTTTGTGGCATCGCAGTTTCCACGGCTTGCGGTAAATATGTGGGGAGGCAACGTATCGGTGATCACGGCTGTATTCCCATCGCCGCCAAAAGAAAGTCCGTAACCTAATTGGGTATTTTCAAAATGACTGATCAATAAAAGATAATTGCGTCCGGCAATTAAATCCGGCATTTTACTAAAACGGTTTACACCAAAGCCCTGGCATTCAACCAAAGAGGTTCCGCCTAAAGCATCAGAAGCTCCGGTTGTACCTGGCTCGCCGCTCCAGTTACAAACCACAAACATACTGGTATCAGTATATACATCTCGTGGATTTTTGCCTGTAACATCAAATATCTGCCAGTCATAATCTTCATCAATGCTGTTAGGCGTTATTAAAAAAGCAAGCTTGCCGCTGGTAAAGCAGGTGAATTTATACCAAAATGGATTTTTATCTGTAATGATAGAATCGGGATCGAAGCAGGGAGAAGGAATTAATCTTCTGCCGCAATAGGGCACTGTATCTTGCTGAAAAACTGCTGTGCCGCAAACGGGGAATGCAGTTTCCGGATTTTGACCAAGAATAGTACAAGGAGTTTGTGCTAATAATTTATCAGGAGCCAGTAAAAGAAAAAAAAGGAGTATGGATAGGTTTTTAAGCAGCATAACTTTTAACTGGTTATTACTGCAGGCCGATCATCACCCGTGAAAATTTAGTGCAGTAAATTTTATCCTTTAAAGATGACCAACAAGTTACCTAATTTTTCTTTGAGAAGCTTCCTGTGCACAATAAAATCTAAAAATCCATGCTCTAAAAGAAATTCGCTTCTTTGAAACCCTTCGGGAAGATCTTTTTTAATGGTTTCTTTAATTACACGGGGGCCTGCAAAGCCGATAAGTGCATCAGGTTCAGCACAAATTACATCGCCCAGCATAGCAAAAGAAGCAGTTGTGCCACCAAAGGTAGGGTCGGTACATAAAGAGATATATGGTATCTTATTATCGCTTAGCTGTGATAATTTGCCCGATGTTTTTGCAAGCTGCATTAAGGAAAATGCACTTTCCATCATACGGGCACCGCCACTTTTATTAATGATCATAAAAGGGATTTTGTGTTCAATGCAATAATCACAAGCACGACTTATTTTTTCTCCCATTACGCTGCCCAGGCTTCCTCCAATGAATTCAAAATCCATACAGGCCACTACAAGATCATTATTAGCAATTTTTCCATGAGCCACAGTAATGGAATCGTGAATGCCGGTTTTGGCATAGGTTTCCTCAAGCCTTTGGCCGTAAGGCTTCAGGTCAACAAAGTTCAGGTGATCCTTGGATCGTATATTGGCAAAAAGTTCTGTGTATTTATTATCATCAAAAAGTATTTCAAAATATTCTTCGCTGCCAATGCGATGATGATATTCACACTTAGGGCATACAAATTTGTTTTCATTAAGTTCCGATACCGGACAGGTGTATTTGCAGGAAGGGCATTTAGACCATAATCCTTCGGGTGCATCTTTTTTATCCTTGGTAGATGTAAGGATTCCTTTTTTCATCCGCTTAAACCAATTGGCCTTGTTTACTTCAGCAGCACTTTCTTCACCGGCCAGGCTGGCATCAAAATCTTCTTCGTGTTTCATGATATTAGTTTGTAGGTTGGCGGTTTGTAGTTTGTTGTTTAAATCAGCGTTAACACTTTATAAATGTCCGCATTAAACTACAAAATACAAACAACAAACTATTTATGCTATAGTAATGCTGTTATCTAAATAAACATCCTGAATCGTATTCAGTAATTCAACACCTTCTGTCATTGGTTTTTGAAAAGCTTTACGGCCGCTTATTAAACCCATACCACCTGCACGTTTATTAATTACAGCAGTTGTTACTGCTTCAGCCAGGTCAGTTGCGCCTTTACTTTCGCCCCCACTATTGATCAAGCCAACACGGCCCATATAACAATTGGCTACCTGGTAACGGGTAAGGTCAATAGGATGATCGGTGGTTAACGCAGAATAAACAAGGGGAGAGGTCTTACCATGTTTAGTTGCATTGAATCCGCCGTTATTCGAAGGTAATTTTTGTTTAATGATATCTGCCTGTATAGTAACACCCAGGTGATTTGCCTGTCCTGTTAAATCAGCTGAAGTATGGTAGTCAACACCATCAACTTTAAAACCATTGTTACGGGTATAGCACCACAATACGGTTGTCATACCTAACTCATGAGCCAAGTCAAAAGCAGTTGCTACTTCCTGTATCTGTCTTGCGCTTTCGGCACTGCCAAAATAAATAGTGGCGCCGATAGCGGTTGCTCCCATGTTCCAGGCATCTTTGATTTTGCCAAACATAATCTGGTCGAACTTATTAGGCATGCTCAAAAACTCATTGTGGTTCACTTTCACCATCATAGGAATTTTGTGTGCGTACTTACGGCTTACAATGCCTAATACGCCAAATGTAGATGCCACTGCATTACACCCACCTTCTATGGCAAGCTTCACGATATTTTCTGGATCAAAATAAATGGGGTTTGGCGCAAAAGAAGCGCCGGCACTATGCTCTATACCCTGGTCAACCGGTAAAATGGAAACATACCCTGTACCGCCCAGGCGGCCATGATCTAATATATGCTGTAAACTTTTTAATGTTTGATTGGTTCTGTTACTTGCTCTCCAGATATCATCTACATGATTGGGGTTTGGAAGAAAGATATCATTTTTTTTAATGGTCTTACACTCATGATTCAAAAGACTGTCGGCCTCTTTACCTAATAATTCAACAATTTTTGTATTCGCCATAATTAATTTGATTTTTGACAAATTTAATATAAAAACACTAATAAAAAATGAACCGGCAATTTACTTACACTATGCTGTTAATGATCTTTTGAAAATACGCAGGTGCCTGTAACATTCTGCTTCCATACCAGCTGAACAATTCTCCATCAACCAGCATAATACGTACCTGAGGCAGCAACCTGCTTAATTCATCCAGGTGTTTTTGCTTAAAAGGGTAGGGCTCTGATGAAAGCAATAGCAGTTGGCAGTGGGCAGTGGGCAGTTCGGTGATATTTATTTCAGGATACCTTTCTCTATTACCAAAGATGTTTGTGAAGCCGCATGTTGCCAGCATATCATTGATGAAAGTATTTGCCCCTGCTGCCATGTAAGGTTTACGCCAAATTAAATAAGCGCATTTTATTTGTTCATTATTTACTGCCAATGAGCCAAATGAAGATTGAATTTTTTTTGCCATAGATAAAGCATTGGCCTTTTTACCTGTTAATACGCCAATATCTTCAATCATTTTTAAAGCATCACTCATACTGTTAATATCTGTTACCCAAACCGGGTAATCAACAGCAAGTTGCTCAACCTGCTCTTTTACATTTTCTTCTTTATTAGCAATGATAAGATCTGGCTGTAGCTGATGAATGGCTTCATAATTCAATGTCTTGGTGCCGCCAATATGTTTTTTTGTTGTAACCCATTCCGGTGGATGAACACAAAATTTAGTGATGCCGATGGTTTCATCATGTAAACCAAGATCAAATAATAATTCCGTTTGGGAAGGGACCAAAGAAATAATTCTTTTGGGTACATGATCAAGATCGGATGTATGCTGGAGGATCATAACCTAAAATTAAGGTTATGACTCTTGAGGGCATAAAAAAACTTCCAAAGCGTTAACTATGGAAGTCTAATTTTTTAACCAGCCAAGCACGAGCCGGTTTTTCAGGATCTGAATCTGCTTTCTTAAGGGGGTTACCTTATATTGGCAGTTTCTAATTTTTTAATCCTGGGTTCAGTTGTTCTTCATTTTCGCCATCATCGCTTTTAAGGGCATAGGCAGGATATTGGTTTTCGTTGGTCTTTCTTGCCATCATCGCTTTTTAAAGCATAGGCGGGATATTGGTTTTTATTACTTTTAGATCAGTTGGTTTTTCAAGGACAAGATCTTAAAGCGCAAAATTGGTTTTTAAAATTAAAATAGAAGTTGACTGATATTGGATTGTTTTTGGTTCTTCACAAACATTTGATTTAGTTCTTTGGTTTTTATCAGGATTTTTGGATAACGATTGATATTTAATTCCTATCAATCAACTTCTGACACAAAGATGCGGCAGTTTTTTATTCTTTAATAGAGCGATATTGCTCTTTTTTTATGTTACTGTATTTACGCAGCTACACGTAGTTCTTCATTATATGATATAGAATTGTTACGTGATAACTCATCGTAAAAATACGTACTACGTAACCTTAGAGTGTTAAAAAAAGAACTGCTGCATCGTTTAAGATGCAGCAGTATAATGAGTTGCAGCCGTTTGGTAAATTAACGATACAACTATTTAGTGAGGCTCTGAATAATGTCGTATTTGGTAAGAATATGGAAAGTGCCACTTTCATCCTTACTTAAAACCGCTCCATTTTCCTTAGTGATAAAAGTGCTTAATCGCTCAACCGGGGTTTCAAAAGCTACTTCGGGATAGGGTTTTTCCATTACCGATTCTATAGTTTGACTTTTTATATCAGGATTGGTTAAGATCTTATTGAACAAACCGCCGGCAGATATAGCACCAACGCTGTTTTCAGCCTCCATTACCGGGATATTCTCAATATCATATTTCTTCATCAACTCAATAGCATCTGCAACACTGTCTTCTTTTTTAAGGTTGATCAAACGCTGGGCTCCACGGCCTCCCACAAGGTCTTTAAAGGTTTTTACATCCAGGAAACCTCTTTCCAGCATCCACTGATCATTATATACTTTACCCACATACCTGCTGCCATGGTCATGAAAGATGAGCACTACCACATCGTCTTTTTTGAGCTGGTCTTTTAGCTGCATCAAACCCTGCAGGCAACTTCCTGCACTATAGCCGCAGAACATGCCTTCTTCTTTTGCTATACGCCTTGCCATTACAGCGCCATCCTTATCGGTAACCTTGGTGAACTCATCTATCACGCTCATATCGTAATTGGCAGGTACAAAATCTTCACCAAAACCTTCACTAATGTATGGGTAAACTTCCTTCTGATCCAACTCACCAGTCTCAAAATATTTTTTTAGCAAAGAGCCATAACTATCAATGGCCCACACTTTTATATTCGAATTTTTTTCCTTCAAATATTTACCTGTACCAACAATAGTACCACCGGTTCCGGTAGCAACTACCAGGTGTGTAACCTTGCCTTCGGTTTGTTCCCATATCTCGGGTCCGGTCTGCTCATAGTGTGCTAAGCGATTGGCTAAATTATCGTACTGATTTACATACCAGCTATTGGGAACTTCAGTTGCCAGCCTTTTGGAAACAGAATAATAACTGCGGGGATCTTCGGGTTCAACATTAGTAGGGCAAACAATTACTTCGGCACCAACTGCTTTTAGGATATCTGCCTTTTCTTTTGATTGCTTATCGGTAGTAGTAAAAATACATTTATAGCCTTTTACGCAGGCAGCAAGGGCCAGGCCCATACCCGTATTACCACTGGTTCCTTCAATAATAGTTCCACCTGGTTTAATCTTACCTTCCTGTTCTGCTACTTCCAGCATCTTTAAAGCCATGCGGTCTTTAATAGAATTGCCCGGATTGAAATATTCAACCTTTGCCAAAACAGTGCAGGGCAGGTTTTTTGTAATGTTATTTAATTTAATGAGGGGAGTATTACCAATGGTATCCAATATATTATTTAGCCACATATAGAAACGTTATTTGCGGCAAAGGTAATTTTTTAAGATTACTTCTGGGTCAACATTTATACAAGTATTTTTTAATTGCCTATTTCGATTTTTCAAAAATCTCAAGTGCTTTTTTTATGCTTTCATCGGAAGTATTTATCACTTCAAAAAAACCTTCATTGCGCCATACCTGGCGAGCTATTGAGGACTTGATACGATTGGTAAGATTTGTTTTTTCTTTAGGAGAAACGGTTGTTATGATAATAGAATCCTTTGCTGCAGACTGCAAAAAACGTTGCCAATGTTCTTCGGTAAATTCAAAGCCTTTTATAAAATCAGCAGGACTATTAAATCTTTTTAATTGATCCAGGTTCTGTAAATAAAAATTATAAGCAAAATTGCCAATAATGCCCCTGGAAAAAATCATTGCTGAATTCTTGCTGAACCCGGATGTATCAACTGCAACAAACAGATCGGGGGTTATACCGCCATTACCATAAATAATCTTTCCAGACTTGGTCTTATACACTTTACCTGTATCATTTTTTACAGAATCGGCAAATTGACCTTCTCCATGATTGAAGCGGTTACTAATTTCTTCGTAATAAGCTTTACCACCATTATTGTATGGCCGCTGAATGCTGCGGCCAACAGGCGTATAATAGCGGGCAATGGTTAACCTTAAAGCACTGTTATCGGAAAGATCGAACTGTTCCTGCACCAGGCCCTTACCAAAAGTTCGTCTCCCAATGATCGTGGCACGATCCCAATCCTGTAAAGCACCCATCAGTATCTCGCTGGCACTTGCCGTACCCTCATCTGCCAATACCACCAGGCTACCTTTCTCAAACTGCCCGTTGCGGCGGCAGCGGTATTCTTTTCTCTCAACATGTTTTCCTTCAGTGTAGGTAATCAATTTATCACCTTCCAAAAATTCATCAGCTATTTCTACGGCTTCATCTAAAATACCACCACCATTACCCCTCAGGTCCAGTATTAGTTTTTGCAAACCGGCTTTTTTTAGTGATTCCAAAGCTCCCATGAACTCCCGGTAAGTTAGCGAAGTGAATTTGTTAAGCCTGATAAATCCGGTATTGCTGTTGATCATGTAACTGGCATCCACACTGCTTAAAGAAACAGCATCCCGGGTAATGACAGCCTGTTTTGGAATAAAGCTTCGTAAATAGCTGACGGTTACTTTGGTGCCTTTATCGCCACGGAGTAATTTCCTGAATTTTTCTGCAGTGGTTTTATTACCTGCAACTATACTATCGCCAATTTTTATAAACTTATCACCTGTAAGTACGCCGGCTTTATACCCGGGCCCGTCTTTTATAACATTGGTTACATGCAGGGTATCATCAAAAATATTGAATTCTATACCTATACCAAAGAACTTGCCTGCCAGTTCTTCATTTACCGATTGTAATTCTTCTGCAGGTATAAAAACAGAGTGGGGGTCCAGTTTGCTCAGCATGGCTTGTATTGCGGTATCTGCAAGCATCTCCATTTGTACATCATCAACATACCTGTTTCTGATAAGATCCATGATTTCTTGCACGGGCCTGCGTTTCTCTGCAAAGAAGAAGCTTTTACCCGGCATATTATCCCGCATTTTGTAGCCGAAATACATGCCAATTATCATGGTAATACTGAAAAGAAGTGGAAACCAAACCTGTATTTTTTTGTTATTCATTTTGCGAAGTTAATTTTTTGAGATGAACCCCGATAATTTAAAAGGAATTCATGCTAATGATATATCTTCAACCTATAACCCCAATAAAAATAATGTCGATCAAACTAATTGCAGATAGCGGCTCAACCAAAACAGAATGGTGTTTACTAAATGGCAAAAGTACAAAGACCTTTTACACACAAGGGCTTAGTCCTTATTTTCTCTCGGCAGAGCAAATTGAATATATTATTACTGAAGAGCTGAAGACCAAACTAAAAAAGATTGAGCCAGATGAGGTTTTCTTTTATGGTACAGGTTGCAGTAACGCCGATAATGTAAAGCTGGTTAAAAAAGCTATTAGCCAGGTTTTCACAAATGCAACTATTGCGGTTGACCATGACCTGATGGGTGCTGCCAAAGCACTTTGCGCCCACGAAAAAGGGATTGCCTGTATTTTAGGCACCGGTTCAAATTCCTGTTATTATAACGGTAAAAAAATAATGAAGAACAGTCCGGGACTTGGCTATGTTTTGGGTGACGAGGGCAGTGGAGCTTATTTGGGACGTAAAGTGATACAGTATTTTCTATATAAAACATTTGACGAGGACCTCATGGATCGTTTTAATGCAAAATATAATACCAGTAGCGATGAAATACTTTCTGCTGTATATAAAAAGCCTTTGCCAAACCGTTACCTGGCTGCCTTCACCGACTTTTTAGTTGAGAACCGTGGCCATTATATGGTTGAAAATATAATTGAAGACAGTTTCAATGACTTTTTCTTCCAGCATATATATAAATACCGTGAAAGCTGGACAATGCCTATTAATTTTACAGGAAGTGTTGCATATGGTTTCAGGGATGTTTTAAAAGATATGTGCAATTCGTACGAACTTCAACTGGGTAAAGTAATTAAAAAACCAATGGATGGACTGGTAAAGTTTCACCGCTGATATATGTCGTTTAAAAGGATAACAGAATCTGACTCGCATTACAGGCATTTAGATAAAATGTCAGTAACTGAATTATTGATTAATATCAATAAAGAAGATAAAACAGTACCCGCTGCTATTGAAAAGGCCATTCCGCAGATCGAGCAACTAGTGCAGGCAGTTGTAGATAAAATGCTGATGGGTGGCCGCTTATTTTACCTGGGTGCCGGTACCAGTGGCAGATTAGGTATTGTAGATGCCAGCGAATGTCCTCCATCATTTGGAGTTCCTTATGGCCTGGTGATCGGGATCATTGCCGGTGGAAATAAAGCTATAACGGAAGCAGTGGAATTTGCAGAAGATGATGTAAAGCAGGGCTGGATTGACCTGCAGGCACATAATGTTAATGAAAAGGATGTAGTTATTGGCATTGCCGCTAGTGGTACTACACCGTATGTTATTTCCGCACTGCAGCAGTGCAAGGCAAATAATATTATATCGGGAAGTATCTGTTGTAATGAAGGGGCACCATTAAGTGCCGTGGCCGATTTTCCGGTAGAGGTGATAGTAGGGTCTGAATTTGTAACGGGAAGTACACGTATGAAGAGCGGAACGGCACAAAAACTCACACTGAATATGATCTCCACTGCTGTAATGATCCAGTTAGGAAGGGTTGAGGATAACAAGATGGTTAATATGCAACTCACCAATGATAAATTAATAGACCGGGGTGTAAAAATGCTGATGGAAAAGATGGAGATAGCGGATTACGAAGCTGCAAAAGCATTGCTGCTGAAATCTGGCAGCGTTAAGAAATCATTAGAAAGCCGCCATTCATAAAAAAATCTTGTTTGATTTATGTAATTTAACTAATTTACGTATCTATCTAAAAAGTAAAACTCCACTTATGAATATTAAACTTTTACTATCAACTACTTTTATTGCCGCTAGCTTCATCGCCTCCGCACAGGATGCTAACAAAACCTTTGCAATAACCGGCGACGGCAATCGAGACTTTTTATGGATGAACATCCGCCAGGTAGATATTACTTCCGGCAAAATTGTTCAGGATATTTACCAGAGGGAGAAAACAGCATTTGTAATGTTGGATGCCGATTCCAGGAAGACTTCGGCTACATTGCAAAGGCCAACCGAAACTATGGTTGCAGCAGCTGCCTACGACAAAAATCAAAACAAATTATTTTTTACACCTATGAGGGTTGGAGAATTGCGCTGGCTTGATCTGAATGCCAAAGGCGATGCACAAAAATATTATACCATTACTTCTTCATTGTTGAATACCAATACTGCTTTAAATGATGAAGCAAATCATTTTACCCGTATGGTAATTGCGGCCGATGGTAATGGTTATGCCATGACCAATGATGGCAGCCGCCTTGTAAGATTTACAACCGGTAAAAAAGTTACCATTACTGACCTGGGTGCTGTAATTGATGATGAAGCAAACAAAACTGTTTCTATCAAAAACAAATGCACCAGCTGGGGTGGTGATATGATCGCTGATGCATACAATAAATTATACATCATTTCTGCAAACCATTATGTGTTTGTACTCGATGTTGAAACAAGGGTTGCAAAGCAAATAGGTTATATCAATGGCTTACCTGCAAATTACAGCACTAATGGAGCTGCAGTAGACAATGATGGGAATATTGTTGTTGCCAGTGCTAATACATTTGCCGGCTACTATAAATTTTCTTTATCTGACTTTAAAGCAACTTTAATTGAAGGATCTGATATGGTTTACAATGCTTCTGATCTTGCCAATGGTAACCTGTTGTTTCAGAAAGAAGTTGATAATGCAAGAACCTTTGCTGACTTTAAACCCGTTGTTCCCGTGTTGACTAATGAAGCACATATTTTCCCTAACCCGGTTACAACAAGTGAATTTAATATTTATTTTGATGGACAAACTGCCGGTAAATACAATGTTACTATTACTGACCTTTCAGGCAAGCCACTCTCAAATACTATAGTAACAGTTAATGCAAAAACACAGGTTGAAAGAGTTGCATTAAATAAAAATTTTGCAAAAGGTATGTACATGGTTAAAGTAACTGATGCCAACAATAAATTTATTTTTACAGAAAGAATAGTGGTGCAATAAAAATATTACGGTTAATAAGTGTAAGGGGTTGTCAAATTTGACAACCCCCTTTTTTTGGCCAACTAATTGATTTTATAAACAGACAATGTGTGTAATTACAATATCAAAGCATCTTTTTTAGATAACACTCTCATGAACTTATTTTGTTTCTTAGTCTCTTTATTATGTTTAGTTTCTTGTACAGTCTCAAGATCTGTTGTTGGAGTATATCGTTCAAATTTTGCAGCTAGTGGTAGTTTTGTAGAGCAAATAACCCTTAAAGAAGATAGCTCTTTTGAATACCAATCAATAAGCCATCCAGTAAATAAGCATTCTAAAGGATATTATATAATTTATAATCGAAAACTTGTACTCAATCATGAATTTCCGCCCATTGATACTTCGGGTCAGGCATATCTGACCAGTTTGGGGGTACCAATAGAAGATGATAGGAAAAGATGGGAGGCTTCTTTTCCTCATTTATTCTTTATTAGAAATAGTAAACTTCTGTCAAGTAATAGGAATGGAAAAATTGTTCGGAAAGCCAGGATAAAGGCTTTTGATAAAAAACCAAGGAAGAAATATTACTTAAAACAAATTCACTCAATTGTTGGAAATTTGCAAGAGAATTAACCAAATAAAAATTTGACTTGCAGCATATAGAACCATATTACAACTGGCGCCATTTGTACGCAGCAGAAGATGATAAACTCTCGCCATTTTACGGGCGGGAATACAGTGAATTTGAATTCTCCAACACAGTGTACAATTATTACATTCATCCACAATGGGATGATTTTGGCTCCCGAACCTTATACATGAAAATTTTGTTTACAGATTACGATCTTAATTATGCCATTATTGAACTACTGGGCGAATGGAATGATGCGATAGAAAATGATATCATGACCTTAAGAAGAGATATCACTGATATCATGTTTGCCCGGGGGATCACAAAATTTATATTAATAGCAGAAAATGTGTTGAACTTTCACAGCAGTGATGATAGTTATTACGAAGATTGGCGTGAGCAACTGGAAGACGTAGGCGGATGGGTGGTGATTATCAATATGCCATCGCAGAGCCAGTATGATTTTGTACAGGCAAGGTTAACCAATTATATTGAACTTGCTGATTTTCCACAATGGCGAACCTTAAAACCCGAAGTTGTTTTTCAGCAACTAGATGATAGGATGATCAAAAGATTGACATGATAAGTTTGTCAATCTAAGACAACAACTATTCAGACATTTGATATGGTTTTTGGTTAATGCTGTCGTATTTTTGTAACCCAACACAAAATCTAACTCGTTAAAATATGACCTGGAAACATTTTTTCAATTCGTCCATTGGTAAAAAACTTACCATGGGTCTTACCGGTTTTTTTCTAATCTCTTTCCTCATCGTTCATTGTACTATAAATGCCATGATTTTTTATGATGATGGCGGGCAAACATTTAATCACTGGGGGCATTTCATGGGCAGCAATCTTTTTATACGCACTTTTGAGATCGGGTTATTTATTGGGTTGCTCTTGCACATCATTCAGGGCCTTATCCTATGGAAACAAAATGTAAGCGCAAGGCCTGTAAAATATGCCGTAAATAAGCCACAGCATAACAGTAAGTGGTATAGCCGTAGCATGGGCTTGCTGGGAACCTTGATCTTGATGTTCCTTGTATTGCATCTATACCATTTTTGGGTACCATCCCGGTTTGGGGGTATGGCAAATGTTGCAGTACTTGAAACTACTACACTGGGAGATTATGCCGACCAGGAAGCACATAATCTTTACAAAGCCATGCTCACTATATTCCAGGATCTTTGGGTAGTTATTATTTATGTACTTGGCGTTATTTCACTTTTCTGGCACCTGGTTCATGGCTTTCAAAGCGCCTTTCAAACCTTTGGGTTAACCCATAAAAAATATTTCCCGATAATTAAAAATGTGGGGTTTGTTTTTTCGCTGATTATCTGTTTAGTATTTGCAGCTATGCCTATTTCCATTTATGCAGGATGGATAAACTGATTTTAATAAACTAATCAATTATACAATGTCTTTAGATTCAAAAATACCACACGGCGAGATGGACAAGAAATGGACTGATTACAAGGGCCATGTAAAACTTGTTAATCCTGCTAACAAGCGCAAGCTTGAGATTATTGTTGTAGGCACAGGCCTGGCAGGTGCTTCTGCAGCTGCTTCACTTGGTGAAATGGGATATAAGGTAAAAGCATTTTGTTTCCAGGATAGTCCACGCCGGGCACACAGTATTGCGGCGCAGGGCGGTATAAACGCTGCCAAAAATTACCAGAATGACGGAGACTCTGTTTTCCGTTTATTTTATGATACTGTGAAAGGAGGAGATTACCGTGCCAGAGAAGCTAACGTACATCGCCTGGCCGAAGTTAGTGCAGCCATTATTGATCAATGTGTGGCCCAGGGCGTTCCTTTTGCAAGAGAATATGGTGGTTTATTAAGCAACCGTAGTTTTGGTGGTACACAGGTGCAACGTACTTTTTATGCAGCCGGACAAACGGGGCAACAGTTATTGTTGGGTGCATACAGTGCTTTAGAAAGGCAGGTGGCACTTGGCAATGTAACTATGTACAACCGCCACGAAATGCTGGATATTGTAAAAATAGATGGCAAGGCAAGAGGAATTATTGCCAGGGATTTGGTTAGCGGAAATTTAGAAAGACATTTTGGACATGCAGTTCTATTATGCACGGGCGGATATGGTAATGTATTTTATTTAAGCACTAACGCCATGGGCAGCAATGTTACCGCAGCCTGGAAGGCACATAAAAAAGGAGCCTGGTTTGGCAATCCCTGTTTTACACAGATCCATCCAACCTGCATACCGGTTAGCGGCGATTATCAAAGTAAATTAACACTGATGAGTGAGAGTTTACGTAACGACGGCAGAATATGGGTGCCGAAAAAGAAAGATGATAACCGCAAAGCAATTGATATACCTGAAGAAGAAAGAGATTATTATTTAGAGCGCAGATACCCGGCATTTGGGAACCTGGTACCCAGGGACGTAGCATCGAGAGCTGCGAAAGAAAGATGCGACGAGGGTTATGGTGTGGGCACTACTAAGCTGGCTGTGTACCTTGATTTTAAAGATGCTATCATGCGATATGGTAGAATTGAAGCAGGAAAAACAGGTAATGAAAATACTGAAGAACATGCTATCGTTGCACTGGGTAAAGCTGTGGTAGAAGAAAAATACGGCAATCTTTTTGAAATGTATGAAAAGATAACGGGCGAAAACCCTTACGAAATGCCGATGCGTATTTACCCGGCAGTGCATTATACCATGGGAGGTTTGTGGGTTGATTATGAATTAAAAACTTCTGTTGATGGGTTATATTGTTTAGGAGAAGCAAACTTCAGCGATCATGGAGCAAACAGGCTTGGTGCCAGTGCATTAATGCAAGGCCTGGCTGATGGTTATTTTGTTATTCCTTACACTTTGGGTAATTATCTCGCTGATGACATACGTACAGCATCCATTCCAACTACACATCCTGCATTTGAAGAAACTGAAAAAGCAGTTAGTGACAGGATCAACCAACTGATGAACATCAAAGGAAAACAAACTATAGAAAGTTTTCACAAACGCCTTGGAAAAATAATGTGGGATAAATGTGGTATGGCCCGAAATGCAAACGGTTTGCAGGAAGCCATTACTGAGATACAGGCTTTGAAAAAAGAATTCTGGAGCGATGTGAAGATACCGGGTAATATCAATGAAATGAATCCCGAGCTGGATAAAGCGGGTAGGGTAGCCGATTTTATAGAATTAGGTGAGCTGATGTGCAAGGATGCATTGAACAGGAATGAAAGTTGTGGCGGACATTTCAGAGAAGAATCGCAAACTGAAGATGGTGAAGCAAAGCGTGACGATGATAACTACAGTTATGTGGCCGCATGGGAATACAAAGGAGAGAGTGACTGGCAAATGAATAAAGAAACTTTGACCTTTGAAATTGTAAAACCAACGCAACGGTCATACAAGTAAAATGAAAGTAAGCGGATTCACATTTGTAAAGAACGCAGTAAAGTATGGTTACCCTGTGGTTGAATCCATCAATTCAGTTTTACCAATCGTTGATGAAATGATCGTTAGCCTGGGAGATTCGGAAGATGAAACTAATAAATTGATCGGATCCATTCCATCTGATAAAATAAAAATTATGCATTCCATATGGGATAATAATTTACGTGAAGGCGGACAGGTGCTGGCAGTGGAAACAAACAAAGCAAAAGAGGCTGTTGCAAATGACAGCGATTGGCTCTTTTATATACAGGCGGATGAAGTGCTGCATGAGCAATATCACCCGGTGATATTGAATGCCATGGCAAAATATAAGAACGATAAAAGAGTAGAAGGATTATTATTCAACTATCATCATTTTTATGGGAGCTATAAATTCATTGGAGATGGCAGGCGATGGTATTCAAAAGAAATACGGGTGATACGTAACCAGACAAATATCAGGAGTTACCTGGATGCGCAAGGCTTCAGGTTGGATGGAAGGAAGTTAAAGGTAAAATTGATAGATGCCTATATCTATCATTATGGGTGGGTAAGAAACCCAATCGAGATGCAGAAAAAATATACTGATTTTGGAATGCTGTGGAGCAGTGATGGTAAACACGAAGAATGGGTTAATGAGCAAAAAAATAAACCTGCCGAGTTTGATTATACAAATATTGATTCGGTAACAGTTTTTACAGGCACACATCCGGCAGTGATGAAGAACCTGTTAAGCAAAGAAGACTGGAGTTTTGAGTTGAATGTAAAAAAGAAGAATTTTAAAAATATAAAGCACCGTATATTATATTTTTTATGGCGCAACTTTGGATGGCGGCCTTTTGAATACAGCAATTATAAACGTATTTAAGACTTATGGAACATTATAACATGAATCTCACACTAAAAGTGTGGAAACAACAGAACACAAACACAAAAGGTAATTTTGAAACTTACCAGGTAAAGGATATTTCTTCTGAAATGTCTTTTCTTGAAATGTTTGATGTATTAAATGAACAATTGATCACAGCTGGTAAAGATCCCATAGCATTTGATCATGATTGCCGTGAAGGGATTTGCGGCGCCTGCAGTATGTACATTGATGGCCGTGCACATGGGCCATGGTCAAAAAATACAACTTGTCAATTACATATGCGTGCCTTTAAAGATGGTGATACTGTAGTAGTAGAACCCTGGCGTTCTGCAGCTTTCCCTGTTATAAAAGACCTGATGGTAAACAGGGATGCTTTTGACAGGATCATACAGGCCGGAGGATATATTTCTGTAAATACCGGTAATGCAGTTGATGCAAATGCACTGCCCATTGATAAAAAAGATGCTGATAATGCTTTTAATGCAGCATCCTGTATTGGCTGCGGAGCTTGTGTTGCAGCATGTAAGAACAGCAGTGCCATGTTATTTGTAAGTGCCAAAGTATCGCAGCTGGCTTTATTACCGCAGGGACAACCAGAAAGAGAGTCAAGGGTATTAAATATGGTTGCACAAATGGATAAAGAAGGTTTTGGGAACTGCACCAATACATATGCTTGCGAAGCGGAATGCCCTAAAGGGATTTCTGTTTTAAACATTGCCAGAATGAACAGAGAATATTTAAAAGCAGGGTTAAGCAGCGAAGAATAAATAACACAAGTTTTTAATAGCAAACCCTCAGAAAGAGGGTTTTTTTATGCCTTGTACAATTATTAGTAATTTTAACGTTACTAATCCCAAAGATCTATTGAAGCTTAAACGGATATACTTACTACTGTTATTTATTTTCTCGGTGCAGTTCATACATGCACAGATAGATCCGCCACCACGCTCCAATCTTCATAAAATTAATATTAGCACCAAAGAACAAACCATAAAACTAGATTCGCTGAGCCTGGTACCCGGGTCGGTGAATATAGAAGGAGTATCACCTTATTATTACAAAGTAGATGAAGTGAATGCTACCATTACCTGGCTTGAAAACCCAAACAGGGAAACCGTAACTGTAACCTACCGTGTATTTCCTTATAAATTGAATGCAGTTGTAAGGCATTTGAATTATGACAGCATCCGGAATAATTTTCTCAGCAGTAACCCTTTTACCCTAAGGGTTGGATCAAAACAAACCAACCCATTGTTAGACTTTGGTAATATAAAATCTGAAGGCAGTTTTGGGCGGGGCATCTCTTTTGGCAATAGCCAGGATGCTGTAGTAAGTTCCAGCCTTAACCTGCAACTAAATGGCTTTATTGGTGATAGTTTAGAATTAACTGCAGCTATAACAGATAACAATATACCTGTTCAGCCCGATGGCAACACACAAGACCTTCGTGACTTTGACCGTATTTACCTGCAGATAAAAAAAAGAGGCTGGCAGGCCAATTTTGGTGATATTGATATCAGGCAGAGCAAGAATTATTTCCTGAATTTTTATAAGCGCTTGCAGGGGGTTTCTTTTATAACCGATAATAAGATCACAAAAAATATTTCGAATTCCTTATTGCTTAGTGGCGCCATTGCCAAAGGAAAATTTACCCGTAATCAACTTATCCCTTTTGAAGGTAATCAGGGGCCTTATCGGTTAACCAGTCCTAATTTAGAATTGTTCTTTGTAATACTTGCTGGTACTGAGCGGGTGTTTATGGATGGAGAATTATTGCAACGTGGAGAAGACCAGGATTATGTGATCAATTACAATACGGCTGAATTGACCTTTACCCAAAAGCGGCTGGTAACAAAAGATAAAAGGATACAGGTGGAGTTTGAATATGCAGACCGCAATTTCTTAAACTCACAAATTTATGTAAGTGATGAAGTGAATTTTAAAAACAAATTCTTCCTCAATATTGGTTTTTACAATAATGCAGATGCCAAGAACTCTTCCATTAACCAGGTATTGGATACCAAACAAAAACAGTTCTTAGCTGATATTGGCGATAGTGTGGCAACAGCATACTATGTTAATGCCATAAGGGATACATTGGGTGCAGGTAAGATCCTGTATAAAAAAATTGATACGCTTTATAACGGTTTTGTACTTGATTCTATTTTCGTTTTCTCCACCAATCCCAATGATATACTGTATAATTTAAGCTTTACTTATTTGGGGCCGGGCAGGGGAGACTATACTGCACTACAATCTGCAACCAATGGAAAAGTGTTTGGCTGGGTACAGCCTGATATCAATAATAATAAGCAAGGGGATTATGCTCCCGTAATTTTATTAGTATCTCCCAAAAAACAACAATTGATCACCATTGGAGGCGAATATGTTTTCAATGCAAAAACAAGGGCAAGGGCAGAAGTAGCTATGAGTAATTATGATATCAATCTTTTTTCGAGCAAAGAAAAAGGGAACGATAAAGCCTTTGCCACAAAACTGCAATTCATAAAAGATGATACCAGGGTTAACCTGTTTAGTAAACGGTTATTAATGCAGACAAGCCTTGGTTATGAATTTGTACAGGAAAGGTTTAGACCAATTGAAAGGCTAAGGAATATAGAATTTTTAAGAGACTGGAGCTTACCTTATGATATACCCAATGCTGATGAACATTTAATAACAGCCGGGGTAAGGCTTGCAGACAGCACAGGTAATTTTTTACAGTATGATGTAACTAATTATAACCGCAGCGATAATTATAATGGCTTAAGAAATGTATTGAACAGCTTTAATAATTTAAAAGGCTGGAAACTTACCACCCAGTTCAGTATCACTACTATTGATAACAAAAATCAAAATGGTGTATTCATTCGCCCCACGGTTGATCTGAATAAAGAATTGATTCGCTTTAGGAGAATGCAACTGGGCTTTAAATACAACAGCGAGCATAATAAACTGCGTGATAAAGCAGGCGATACTTTATCTGCATTTAGTTATGCATTTAATGTGTGGCAGGTGTATTTACGATCCAATCCGGCCAAAGAGAACAGGTGGGGTGTTTCTTATTTTACAAGGAACGACAAATTGCCTGTAAGATCAGCGCTTGAAAAAGCAGACCGCAGCGATAACTATAATTTCTTTACAGAGTTATTGAAAAGTCAGAAGCATCAGGTTAAGTTAAATGTAACCTATCGTAAGCTGCACATCTATAATACTGCTATCAGCCGTCAAAAGGCAGATGAGAGTTTGCTGGGCAGGGTAGAATATTATGTAAATGAATTAAGAGGTTTTGTGATCGGAAATATGTTGTATGAACTGGGCTCGGGCCAGGAACAGAAAAGAGAGTACACGTATGTAGAAGTGCCAGCCGGACAAGGAGAATATACCTGGATAGATTACAATAGTAACGGCATTCCTGAACTGAACGAATTTGAGATTGCCATTTTCCAGGATCAAAAAAAATACATACGGGTGTTTACGCCAAGTAACCAGTATGTAAAAGCAAACTATGTACAGTTCAATTATAGTTTTTCATTAAACCCCAAAGCCATCATTGATCCATCAGCCGGCGGATTTAAAAAAATATTGGCACGTTCAAGCACCAGTTCAGCTTTGCAGATCAATAAAAAAGATATCAGTACCGGTAAATTTAAGTTTAACCCTTTTGATAACAAGCTTGTAGATACGACCTTAATAACATTAAACTCTTTTTTTTCAAATACTTTATTCTTCAACCGGAGTAATATTAAATGGGGCTTTGATATTACGCACAGTATTAATAATGGTAAATCCTTATTAAGCTACGGTTTTGAAAGTCGTAAGCTTCGCAATCTGGTTAGTAAAGTAAGGTGGAACATCAACAGGAATTTTGTAACTACTTTAAGTTATAAGCAGATAAAAAATGTATTGAATACGCTTGGACCAAAGTTTGAGAACCGCAATTACCTTGTGTTACAGAATATTATAGAGCCATCTTTAACCTACGTATATAAAACCAATTTAAGGGCTACTGTAACCTATGCCTACGGCCAGAAAAAGAATACCATCGATTCTATGGAAACAGCCACCAATCATGTTATTTCAGCAGATGTACGGTATAATATTCTGTCGAGCAGTACGCTTAATGCCCGCTTTGCATTAAACAAGATCAATTATAAAGGTTATCCCGGTTCTGCCAATACAACCGTTGGTTATATTTTGTTAGATGGGTTGCTACCTGGAAAAAATTATTTATGGAACGTAGAATTCACAAAGCGGCTTGCAGGAAATATTGAAATGAGTGTACAGTATGAAGGCCGCAAACCCGAAGCTGCAAGAACGGTGCATATAGGACGGGCTTCTATCAGGGCTATCTTTTAAATTAACTAAACAATCCACCTTTTTTTAAACTTCTAATGCCTTCTCCAATCTTAAAGCCATTATTATATACTTCAATTTTGTAATCACCAATTTCAAAACCTGAGTTTTGTTTCCAGTCTATACTTACCGCCTGGCGCTGGCCTTGTGTGTAGTTTACATTTACCTGTTGGGTGAAATATTTTTCTTCGCCATCCCTGGTAACAAATTTACCGGAACCCGATACAGCTAAAGTCAATGGTTTTCCATTGGGTCCCGTGATACATACATAAATATTTTTTAATCCCGATTGTGTAACCCTGTTCTCATCAATATCAAAAGAGATACGTAGTTTATCAACCCTTTTAGCAACGGTTGTTTCTTTTTCTTTACCATCTCTTTCATTTATCCCCAGTATATTAAAATTGGAAGCATGTAGTGTAGAAGCTACGTCGATCACGCTTTCTTTTTGCACGATCATATTTTGAGCAGAGTCAAAATCTTTTTTAATTTTATCACGCTGCTGTATCACTTCATTCTTTTCCTGCGTAAGCACTAATTTTTCTCCCTGTAAAGTTTCTATCTGGGTTCTATAGCCAGTAATATCACCATTCAAGGAGGCGATGAGATTTTTTGCCTGGGCCAGTTCTTCCTGCGTAGCGCCAACTTTTGATAGCAATTGTTGTATCTTATTTTTCTTGTCGGCTATATCACGGTCTTTTTTAGAGATTGTACTGTCCTTACTGTGCATCATATTAGAGCTGCTGGTCTTTATCATGTCGTAACGCATGGTGGCATCTTCAAGCTCTTTTTGTAACTGGTCTCTTTGCGAAGAGGTGTTACTGATAACGGTATCTTTTTGTTGTATAACTTCTTTGGACTGGCTTTTATCCCAGATAATGTATGCCCATGTGCCGAGTAATGCAATAATGAGCGCTGCTATTAAATAGTTACGCCGGGCATGTTGAGGATGCAAAGCATGCGGTTGTTTAATATCTCCGGTATCAGGAAAGTTTTCGTAACTCATAGCTATAGGTTTTTCTTAATCAGGTTAAAGAGGTCAAAAGCCGGAAATGTTTTCCAATGGGTAGGGAGAAACTATTTTTCCCTTTCGACTAAAATTACGCCAAAGATAAATATATACTAATAAAGGCGGCAATACTGATTTTATTGTTCTGTTAAAAACTTTTTTACTTAATAAACAACTACTGGAAGCTAACTTTTATCTTTGGGCCATGAGTGCAGAAAAAATCATCAATGACTGGAAAAAGAAAAACTTTAAACCGGTTTACTGGCTTGAAGGAGAGGAGGATTACTATATTGATATTTTGATGGATCATGCGGAGCACCAGATACTTGATGAAGCCGAAGCAGGATTTAACTTAACCGTGTTTTACGGCAAGGATGCTGATTGGGCAAGTGTTATAAATGCCTGTAAGCGATATCCTATGTTTGCAGAGCGCCAGGTGGTTTTGCTCAAAGAGGCCCAGCAGATGAAAGACATTGACAAACTGGAAAGCTATGTAGAGCACCCACTAAGCTCAACAATTTTTGTGGTAGGCCATAAAACTAAAACGCTCGATAAAAGATCTAAACTGCATAAGCTGCTCAAAAAATCGGCTGAGATATTCAACTCTGAAAAAGTAAAGGATTATAAGTTGCAGGAATGGATAGGAGAATATGTGCGGAGCCAGGGATATAAGATTAATACAAAAGCCATCAGCCTGCTGGATGAACATATCGGCAACGATCTCAACCGCATTGTAAATGAAATTGAAAAGCTGGCTTTAAATTTAAAAGAGAAGAAAGAGATCACAGAAGATGATATTGAAAGATATATCGGCATCAGTAAAGAATACAATGTATTTGAATTGCAGGCCGCTATTGCAAAGAAAGACCTGGCCAAAGCCATCAAGATCATCCAGTACTTTGAAGGAAATCCAAAGGCTGGCCCTATACAAATGGTGCTGCCGGCATTGTATGCCAGCTTTAGTAAAGTGTATACAGTTTTTGGTATGCAGGATAGAAGCGAAGCTGCCCTTAAACCTCATTTTTATTTTAACAGCAATGCAGTAAAAAATGCTATGGAAACAATCAATAACTATGGCTACGATGGAATAGAAAGAATTTTGTTATTGCTGCACCATTATAATTTGAAAGGAGTAGGAGTAGGAGATACCGGAACTTCTGATGCTTCGCTGATGAAAGAAATGGTGGTGAAGATGGTAGCGAAGTAAAATGTCTACAAATATTTCAGGCTATCTTCCTTGTCTTTATGTAATTGCATTTTCAATGCTTCCAGCCCATCAAATTTTACTTCGCTGCGTAAATATTTTTTTACAGTAACCCTGATCTTTTCGCCATAGATATCTTTGTTGAAATCAAAAATATTTACTTCGGTAACTCTCACTTTTCCATTCACTGTTGGCCTGAAACCTATACTCATCATGCCTTTGTAGTTCTTGCCTTCTATATCCACATACACAGCATAGATGCCATCACCCAGGCATATCTTTTCCTCATCGGTGCTTTTTAAATTGGCGGTAGGGTAGCCCAGCTCCCTGCCAATCTTATCTCCATGAAAAACTTCTCCTTCAAAGAAAAAATCATAACCTAAGAATTTATTGGCTTCATCAACATTACTATGCAGGATGGAGTTGCGGATATTTGTACTGCTCACTTTGATGGTATTAAGGATGTGCTCAGGTATTTCTTTAAGCACATAATCATATACCAATGCTTTTTCTTCCATTAGTTTATAATCACCACTGCGTTCCCTGCCAAAGCGATGGTCGTATCCGATGATGATCGTATGTGGTTTGAATTTTTCTACCAAAAAATCTTTGATATATTCTTCGGCTGTTTGATTTGCAAAAAAATCAGTGAAAGGAACGATCACCAGGTGATCTATCCCTGTCTTCTCCAGCAATTCAATTCTTTCCGCCAGGGTATTGATCAGCCTAACACCGGTAATTACAGATGAAACTACTTTACGGGGATGAGGATGAAAAGTAATAATAACAGATTCACCGTTGGCTTTAACTGCTTCTTCCTTTAAACTGTCAATTATCTGCTTGTGGCCCAGGTGAGCACCATCAAAAGTGCCGATAGTGATCACTGCATTCTTAAATTCAGGTAATTGGTTTATATCACGGTGTATCTGCATAATTAAGAGTGCAAATCTAATTGATAATTTTATAATGGTTAATGGATAATTGCTTTGTAATTTGCGTCAGGATTTTGAATTTTTATTTTTGACTTTTTACTTTTAATTAATGTCTTTATATTCCAAACGGGGCGTATCTGCCCAGAAAGAAGAAGTGCATGCTGCGGTGAAGAACCTGGACCAGGGATTGTACCCGCATGCATTTTGCAAGGTCTATCCTGATTTTTTGGGTGGCGATGATGATTTTGTGAACATCATGCACGCCGATGGCGCTGGCACCAAAAGCATACTGGCTTACCTGTATTGGAAAGAAACCGGTGACATTTCAGTTTGGAAAGGCATAGCAGGTCATCGAGGTTCATCACGATCGCATCCTGTGCAATGCCTTTCCAAACTGAGATATCACCGGTCTCTTTCCAGTACAGGTAAGCCAGTATACTTTTAGT